>CAYWBE010000222.1:0-3012 GCA_964456295.1 uncultured Candidatus Nemicrothrix sp. | reverse complement strand
CCGTCCCACCGGGAGCCAACTCGCTACGGGCCGGCGGTTCGGTACGGACCACCTGCCCCTCGGGCACCGTCCGGCTCTTCTCCTCGGCCGTACTGGCCCGCCAACCGAGCCTCGACACGATGTTCATGGCGTCCAGCACCGGTCGGTTCGACAGGTCGGGCACCTCCTCGACGGCTGGCCCGGTCGACACGAAGAGGATGACCCGGGCCCCTGCCGTGATCTCCACCCCGGGATCAGGGGACTGGTCGACCACCTCGCCGTCCGGGACCACGGGATGCTCCTGGCCGACCGTCTCCACCTTGAGGCCCATGGCCTCCAGGTCGCGTTCGGCGTCCACCGCCTGGTCCCCCCGGACGTCCAACAGCATCATCGGCCCGGTGCCCCGACTCACCCAGAGTCGCACGGTCTCGGCCGGCTCGACCTTCGTCCCGGCCGACGGGTCCTGGGAGAAGACGGTGTTCTCCGGGAAGTCCGAGTTGGTCTCGTAGTCCATCTGGACGCTCAGGCGGGCCTCGCGCAGGGTGGCCCGAGCCCCGTCCAACGGCTCTCCGATCAGCGTCGGGACCTCCACCAGCTCGATGCCCACCTGGGCCGGCTCGTCATCGCCACCCACCCCGAGCGTCTCGACGAACTCCAGCACCAGGTAGCCGAAGGCCACCAGTAGTCCGACCAGCACCACGGTGAACATGGCCGTCCGGCGCATCCCGTCGTCACGGCGGTGGCCGGTGGCCGTACCGAAGTCCCCCGACTGGGTGGAGATCGGCGCGGCCGGGCTGACCGGCGACGGCACGGCGGCCGGCGGGGTTGCCCGTAGGTCGTGGGCCCCGTCCCGGTAGCGCTTGAGGTCGCTTCGCAGGTCCTCGGCGGTGGGATAGCGGTTGACCGGGTTCTTGGCCAGCAGCTTCAGGGTGATGGCCTCCAGCGACTCGGCCACCGCGGCCCCGGCGGCCCGCAGCGACAACGGGCTGTCCTGGACGTGGCGGTAGGCGATGGCCACCGGGGTCTCACCGGTGAACGGGGGTCGCCCGAGGATCATCTCGTAGAGCACCACGCCCAGGGAGTACAGGTCGCTGCGCGGGTCGACCGGCCGACCCTGGGCCTGCTCGGGCGAGAAGTAGGTGGCCGTACCCATGACCGAACCGGACTGGGTGAGGTCGTTGCGCGCTCCGACCAGCGCCGTGGCGATGCCGAAGTCGGCCACCTTGACGTGGCCGTTGGGGCTGACCAGCACGTTGCCGGGCTTCACGTCACGGTGCACAAGTCCGTTGCGATGGGCGAAGGCCAACGCACCGGCGATGTCGGCGGCCACCTCGGCGGCCCGGTCGGCCTGTAGTGGACCGTCGGACCGGAGGATCTCAGCGAGGCTCCGGCCCTCCACGTACTCCATGACGATGAAGTAGGTGCCCTGCTCCTCGCCCCAGTCGAAGACGCTCACCACGTTGGGATGGTTCAGGTTGGCTGCCGCCTGGGCCTCCCGTCGGAACCGTTCCACGAAGTCGGGATCACGGGAGAACTCGTCGAACAGGACCTTGACGGCCACCGGGCGATCCAGGAGCAGGTCGCGCGCGAGGAAGACGTCGGCCATGCCTCCCCGGGCGATCTGCCGGTGGAGCTCGTACCGCCCGTTGAAGACGGTGGGACCCTGTGCTGACACGGCGCCAGATTCTACCGGGGACCGGTTTGGGCGGGCCGTCGGCTGACAACGGTCATCAGTCGCCTCCGGCGGTGGCACGGACCGGGGCCGCGTCACCCAGATGGTCCCGGAAGCCCTCGATGAGCAGCCGGGCCTCGGCCAGGGTGCCGGTGGGGATCGTCTCGATGATGGCCGTCCGGGTCGAGTCGTCGAGACGGGCCAGCCGCAGGTCCCCTCCCTCCACGAACGTCGGATCGAACCAGAGGATCCCACCGGACCGCCCCCGGAACACCGCCACGTCGCCATCGTCGTCGCCGATGAACCAGCCCTGACGGGCGTACAACGACAGGACGAGGACCGCGGCGGCGACCACGGCGACCACCGACCCGATCGTGGTCCGTAGGACGGCCCGTGGATCGTCGTCCGGAGGCCTTGACCGCACCGGCCCCTTGGATCGTTCCGGGCGTGCTGCCGGGATCGGGGACCGTGACCCGGACGATCGAGCAGGTCCCTCGACGACCTCCACGACCTGCACCGTGACGTTGTCATGCCCCCCAGCGGCCACGGCTTCGGACACCAGCCGGCCGGCCACCTCCTGGACCGGGCCGTCGCCCAGCAGCTCGGCGATTCGTTCGTCGTCCAGTTCGTTGAAGAGGCCGTCGCTGCACAACAGGAACCGGTCGCCACGGGCCGGCAGGAGTTCCCAACTGTCGACCGTGGGGTCGGCTTCGATGCCCAGGGCTCTGGTGAGGATGTTGCGTTGTGGGTGGACGGCCGCCTCGGCCGGGGTCAACTCCCCGGCACGTACCAGGTCGGCCACCAGGCTGTGGTCGTCGCTGACCCGCGCCAGGCCGTCGGCATCCAACCGGTACACCCGGCTGTCTCCGATGTTGACCACCGCCAACGCATCGGGGCCACCCTGGCCCCCGGACCCGTCCACCACGGCCAGCGCACACAACGTGGTGCCCATTCCCGCCAGGTCGGGGTCGGCGATCGCCCGTTCCAGGACGGCCCGGTTGGCCTGGAGCACGGCTCGCACCAACGACGCCCGATCCGGGCCGGTGAACCCGTCCACGACCGCCGCGGTGGCCACCGTCGAGGCCACCTCGCCACCGCGGTGACCACCCATTCCGTCGGCCACCACGAACACCTCGTCGGTCGAGGCGACGTCGTCCTGGTTGACGTCACGGATCCGCCCCACGTGGGAGGCCGAGCCGGCCTCCAGTCGGATCGACCGTCGCCGGGGTCGACGGGCCACCATCACCTGTCGCTCACCAGCCGTCGCTCACCACCCGTCGATCGCCTGTGCCGCTGGCCGCCACCATGGACAGTCGCCCCCATGAGCAGTTGATGGTACCGGTGGGTGGGTCGTCGCTTCG
>CAYWBE010000221.1:0-3013 GCA_964456295.1 uncultured Candidatus Nemicrothrix sp. | reverse complement strand
AGGTCGATCCGCATGCCCATCCGCTTGTAGAACGCCCCGCCCCGGTAGTCCCACCAGGAGTGCAGGCCGGCCTCGTCGAACCGGGTGCGGAACACGTCGGTGAAACCGAGCGATTCGAGGCGCCCCAGGGCCGACCGCTCCGGCTCGGTCACATGGGTCATCCCCTCCAGGGCCGCCGGCTGCCAGACGTCCCGATCGTCGGGGGCCACGTTGAAGTCCCCCACCACGACCACCGGATCCACCGCCGGATCGGTGTTGGCCGCCAGGTCGTCATGCAGGCGACCCAGCCAGTCCAACTTGTACCGGTAGTGGTCGTGGTCGACCTCCCGGCCATTGGGGACGTAGCACGACGCCACCCGGACGCCCGGCCCCTCTCCTACCCCGCACGTGGCCCACAGCACCCGGGCGTCGGGATCGGGATCGTCGCGTCCATCGTCGAAGCCCGGGCGGACGTCGTCGAGCCCCACCCGGGAGATGATCGCCACCCCGTTCCACCGGCCCTCGCCGTGGTGGGCCGACTGGTAGCCGAGCGCCGTGAAGCGGTCGTGGGGGAAGGCCTCGTCGGCCATCTTCGTCTCCTGCAGGCACAGGACGTCCGGCGCCACGGCCCCGATCCATGCCTCGACCCGGTCGATCCGGGCCTTCAGGGAGTTGACGTTCCAGGTGACGATCCGCATGGCGCCGACCCTATGGCCCGATGGCCCGCCCGCCGGCCACTAGCCGAATGGCCACTAGCCGAGAGGAAGGCCGAGCACGGCCTCCAACTCGGCGATGGCCACCGCGGGGTCGCCCACCTTGATGGTGGTCATGCCCATGGCCCGGGCCGGCTTGAGGTTCATGCCCAGGTCGTCGAGGAACACGCAGGCCTCGGGGCCCACGCCCAGTCGACGACATGCCTCGGCGTAGAAGGCCGGCTCCGGCTTTCGGTACCCCACCACGCTGGACTCCACCACCACCTCGAACAGGTCGACCACCTCGAGCACCTCGGATCGACCGCCCGCCTCCTGATCGGCCAGGGGCGTGACGTTGTTGGTGAGTAGGGCCGTCCGATGGGACGCCGAGCAACGTCGCACCACCTCGACCATGGCCGGACGGAGTTCCCCGTGGAGCCCGGCCAGCACCCGCCGGGCATCCACCGTGAACCCCCGGTCGGCGGCCTCGGCCTCGAACAACGCACAGAACTCGTCGGGGTCGACCTCCCGTCGCTCGAACCGGGCCCAGGCGTTGGTGTCGGGATCGGTGGCGTTGATCGACCGGATGGTGTCGGGCGGCAGGCCCGCCTCGGCCTCATAGGCGGCGAAGGCATCGAACGGGCTGGTCAGCACCACCCCGCCGAAGTCGAACAGCACGGCCTGGATCCCCGACATCCGGCGAGCGTAGGGAGTGGCGCGGCACCGGGACCACGCCGGGACCACCGGTAGCCTCGGCGCCCATGAGCGCCCAGTTCATCTTCACCATGCACCGCGTCGGCCGCTTCCACCCGCCGGACCGCGACGTCCTCAAGGACATCTCCCTGTCGTTCTACCCGGGAGCCAAGATCGGCGTCCTGGGGGCCAACGGTGCCGGCAAGTCGTCCCTCCTGCGGATCATGGCCGGGGTGGACGACGGCTTCACCGGCGAGGCCCGCCTGACCGATGGCTTCACCGTCGGGCTACTGGAACAGGAACCCGGCCTCGACGACGACAAGGACGTCCAGGGCAACGTCATGGACGGCGTCGGCGCAGTGGCCGGCCTGCTGGCCCGGTACGAGGAGGTCCTGGCCGGCTGGAGCGACCCCGAGGCCGACTACGACCAGTTGGGCGCCGACCAGGCCGACCTGGAGAAGAAGATCGAGGCAGCCGGCGCCTGGGACCTGCAGCGCACCATCGAGATCGCCATGGACGCCCTGCGCCTGCCTCCCGGCGAGGCTGACGTTTCGACCCTCTCGGGCGGCGAGCGCCGGCGGGTGGCCCTGTGCCGACTCCTGCTGTCACGGCCCGACCTGCTGCTGCTCGATGAGCCCACCAACCACCTCGACGCCGAGTCCGTGGCGTGGCTGGAGCGCACGCTGCGCGACTACCAGGGCACCGTGGTGGCCATCACCCACGACCGGTACTTCCTGGACAACGTGGCCGGCTGGATCCTGGAGTTGGACCGCGGTCGGGGCATCCCGTACGAGGGCAACTACTCGGGTTGGCTGGAACAGAAGCAGGCCCGACTGTCGGCCGAGGAGAAGGTCGACTCGGCCCGCAAGCGGACCATCGAACGGGAGCTGGAGTGGGTTCGCATGGCCCCCAAGGCCCGCCAGTCCAAGGGCAAGGCCCGCCTGTCGGCCTACGACCGACTGGTGACCGAGGCCGCCGAGACCGAGAAGCGGGCCCGGGAACTCCAGATCGACATCCCGGCCAACCAGCGCCTCGGCGACCAGGTCATCGAGGTCGACCACCTGTCCAAGGGCTTCGACGACCGGCTGCTCATCGACGACCTCTCGTTCTCGCTCCCACCGGCGGGCATCGTCGGGGTGATCGGGGGCAACGGTGCCGGCAAGACCACCCTGTTCCGGATGCTCACCGCGGCGGCCGACGGCACCGCCGAGGGAGCCACGGCACCCGACGGCGGCGAGATCCGGATCGGCCCGACGGTGGAGATCGGCTACGTGGACCAGTCCCGTGACAGCCTCGATCCCGACCGCACCGTGTACCAGGAGATCACCGACGACCGCGAGTTCATCGAGTTGGGCCGCCGGGAGGTCAACGGTCGGGCCTACGTGGCCTCGTTCAACTTCAAGGGGTCGGACCAGCAGAAGAAGGTGGGCGATCTCTCCGGTGGCGAGCGGAACCGGGTGCACCTGGCCAAGGTGCTGCGCAGTGGCGCCAACGTTCTCCTGCTCGACGAGCCCACCAACGACCTCGACGTGGACACGCTCCGGGCGCTGGAATCGGGGCTGGACGCCTACGCGGGCTGTGCGGTGGTCATCAGCCACGACCGGTGGTTCCTGGACCGGGTGGCCACCCACGTGCTGGCCTTCGAGGGC
>CAYWBE010000220.1:0-3032 GCA_964456295.1 uncultured Candidatus Nemicrothrix sp. | reverse complement strand
GGCGTCGGATGGCGCTTCGTCGGGCCAGTTGGTGCGCCACACCTCGGCCTGGACGCGGCCCATGGAGATCGACCGGGCATCGAAGCCGTCGACCGGCGCCAGCAGCGGTTCGGCCACCACGGCGTGGTTCGGAACCACGAAGAACGGGGCCGAGTAGCGCTCGACCCCCTCGGGGTTGACCACCCGGTGGGGCGTCGACACCAGTCGGCCCCCCGTCCACACCTCCAGCACGTCGCCCACGTTGACCAGCAGTGCGTCGTCCGGGCACGACACCTCCACCCACTCCCCCTCCCGGGTCCGGACCTCCAGGCCCCCGACCGGGTCGGGGTCGAGCACGGTGACCACCGTGATGTCCTTGTGGGGGTGGAATCCCGGCGACGGATCACCGGGCCGTCCCGGCGGGTAGTGCAACAGAGTGCTGTTGGTGAGCGGCGCCTCCAGGGCGTCGGCCAGCACGGCCCGATCCAGGCCGAGGACGGGGGCCATGCCGTCCAGGAGCCGATCCACGAAGCCGTCCATGGCCCTCCACCACGACGCCACCGCCGCCGGCATGTGCGGTACGTGATCGGGCCAGCGGTTCGCCCCGTACAGGTCAGACTCGGCGCGGACCGGATGACCTACCGGACACTCCCAGTGCAGCTTGTAGCCCTCGAAGGCGTCGGGCTCCGCGCCGTCGGCGTCGGTCCGGTTCGGGGTGAAGAAGCGCAGGGGGATGAAGCCCCGGTAGTTCGACCGCTCCACCGCCAGGCGGCGCTTGGCGTCCTCGTCGACGGCGAACAGGGCGACCAGGAGGAGCCTCATCGCCTCGAGATCCCCGTCGGGAACACCGTGGCCGCGGACGGCCACGAAGCCGACGGTGGACAGTACGTCGATGAGACCTCGGGGATCGTCGAGGTCGACCACCGGGAGGCCGGTCGTCGTCACCGGTCCGTCCCCCGCCAGGTCAGATGACCGGCAGTTCGGCCGGGGCCCGCCGTGACAGCAGTTCGGGGCCGTCGGCCCGGACCACCAGGTTCTCCTCGTGGACCATCATCCGGCCGGGTGCCCACGTGAGGCCCGGCTCCAGGGTGAGGACCATGCCCTCTTCGATGACCGTGGCATCGTCGGCAGTGTGGGACGGCCACTCGGTGACCTGCATGCCCAGGCCGTGGCCGAGGCGCCCCACCGAGTTGCCCAGCGAGCCGCCGGCGTCCAGCACGTCGGCCATGGCCCGCCACAGGTCGCTGGTCGTCGTCCCGGGCCGACAGGCGGCCAGCCCCGCCTCGGTGGCGTTCCACACCGTCTCATATGCCCGACGGGCGCCGTCGTCGGCGTGGCCGAACGCCACGTACCGGTCGAAGTCGCTGGAGTAGCCGTCGTACGTCGACCCGGTGTCGAACATGAGCAGGTCGCCGGGTTCGATCACCCGGTCCGACGGCTGCTTGATGATGTCGTCGAAGCCCGGCCCGGTGGCCCCCACCAGATAGGGGACGTCGTCGGCGCCCCGATGGAGCAGGTCGACCTTGAACGCCTTGAAGGCCTGACGCTCGGTCATGCCCACCGACAGCAGGTCACCGATGCCCTCGAAGGCGCCGGACACCACGTCGCAGATGTGGGCCACCTTGGCGATCTCCCGGTCCGACTTGACCATCCGCAGGCTTCGCACGATGTCGGTGGCGTCCACGAAGGTCGCCGGGGTGATCCGGGCCCGCAGGGCGTCCAGGTCGGCCAGCGGCATGCGCACGTGGGTCTCGTGGCCCATGGGCAGACCCACCCGCACGCCCGATCCACTCCCCTGCCCGGAACCACCGGCCAGGCCACCCGTCAACTCCTCGAGGGTCTCGACCAGGAGGGCCAGGCCATCGTCGGCCGGGCGGGGCGACGGCCATGTCCGGATGTCCTCGACCCAGGTGGTGGCCATGGCCGAGGCCCCGATCCCCGGGATGACGGCCACCGGCCGCCCCTCAGCGGGCAGCACCACGAACCACGGACGGGTCGGACTCTGCCAGAACGGCGTGTGGAATCCGGTCAGGTAGCGGACCTCAGGCTCGGTGCACACCAGGAGGGCCGATAGGCCACGCTCGGCCATCATGGCCTGGGCCCGGGCTGCCCGGGCCACGAACTCCTCGACCGGGAACCCCCGTTCCGGAAGGTTCATGCCGCCCCCGAGCCGCTGGACAATCCAAGGGAGAACAGGCGCCCCAGCCCGGGGACATGGTCCTCGATGCCGGCCAGGCGCAGCAGGTGCCACCCGAAGGCCAGGTTGCTGGACACCACCGGTACGCCCAACTCGGCCTCCAGGGCCCCCGCCACCCCGAAGGCCCGCAGGCTGGTGCACGACACGAACACGGCGTCGGGACGACCTCCCGAGGCTGCCTCGGCATCGGCGACCACCAGTCGAACGGCGTCGGCCACCGACGCCTCGGTGATCCGGGCCACCGTGGCGTCGCTCTCCTCGAGGAACGAACCGGCGGCCACCACATCGAGGCCCCGTCCGCCCAGCAGGTCGACGATGCCCATGGAGACCTCGGCGTTGTAGGGCGTCAGCACGGCGACACGACGAGCCCGCAGGGCCGCCATGGCGGCCAGGACGGCGGTGATCGGGTTGGTGTTGGGCACCTCCGGGTGGGCCCGGCGTAGGGCATCGGCTACCCGCTCCTCGCCGATCAGGGTGGCCGCCGACGTGCATCCGTAACCGATCACGTCGAAGCCCATGATCCCCGGCAGCAGGCCGGCAGCCTCCGGGATGCGGGCCTCCATGGCCAACAGGGTCTCCGGGGTGACCCGGTCCTCCATGGGGATGCGGTTCACGAACGCCGCCACCCCGTCGGGCCACAGCCCGGCCAGCTCAGCCTCCACCGTCTGGTCGTTCTCCAGCACCACCAGACCGATCCGAGCCCGCCCCCCGAACCCGAGGTCCGTCTCGAACAGAAGCGGCGTGAGTTCCGCGACCGGACCCGTAACCCCTCCGTCGGTCATCCCGGCTGCCCCTGGGCCTGCTGGTCGAAGAACGACGCCGTGGAGGGCATCTCGCCGAGGGTCATCTCGTAGGC
>CAYWBE010000219.1:0-3052 GCA_964456295.1 uncultured Candidatus Nemicrothrix sp. | reverse complement strand
GCCTGCTAGGAACTCGTCCATGCGCATCGAACTGCCGTCTGGTACTGCCGCCGAACTGGCCCACCCTGACCGGGGCGACCGAGACCGGGGCCCGTCAGAGCGGGGCCTGGTGGTCATCCCGGACATCATGGGGATGCGGCCGCTGTTCGACGACCTGGTGGCCCGGCTGGCCGCCGAGACCGGGTGGTCGGTGGCCGCCTTCGAGCTCTACCCGGGCCGTGAGGACCTCGACGTGGCCGACCGCCTGGCCGCCGGCTCCACCCTGGACGACGACCGGGTGCTGGGCGACGCCTCGGCCGCCGCGGACGCCACCGGTGCCGGGACGGTGTCGATCCTCGGGTTCTGCATGGGCGGCATGTACGCCCTCAAGGCCGTGGGGACCGGGCGGTTCGAGCGGTCCTGTCCCTTCTACGGGATGATCCACGTGCCTGAGGCGTGGCGGGGGCCCGGGCAGGGCGAGCCGCTGGACGCCCTGGCCGCCGGGGATCCGTCGTCGGTGCTGGCCGTGATCGGTACGGCCGATGCCTGGACGCCGCCGGACCACGTCGACGCCCTGGAGGCCGCCGGTGCCGCGGTGCTGCGCTACGAGGGTGCCGACCACGGCTTCGTGCACGATGCCTCACGTCCCGCCCACCGGGCCGACGACGCGGCCGACGCCTGGAGCAGGGTGCTGGACTGGCTGGCCGGCTGAGCCGGGCCCGCCTACCGGGACTGGCCTACCGGGAGCGGATGGTGAGCTGTTCGCGGTTGGTGATCCGGTAGGTGCGGTCGATCTGTTCGATCCACCCCAGCCGGATGAACGAGGCGATGGCCTTGTTGACCCGCTCCCGTGACGCACCGACCATGCCGGCCAGTTCCTCCTGGGTGATGGGCAGCGAGAACTCGTCGTCCTCACCGGCCAGTTCCAGTAGGCGCTTGGCCGTCCGGCCCGTGACGTCCAGGAACACCGAGTCGGCCAGCGCGGCGTCCATGGTCCGCAGGCGCCCGGTCAGCATGTCCACGACCCGCCACAGGAGGGTCGGGTCGTCCTCGTAGACGGCCCGCACCGGTCCGTACGGCACGGCGGTCACCACCGAGGCCTCCAGCGCCCGGGCCTCGGCCGACCGGCCCCGGCCGTCGAACAGTCCCATCTCGCCGAACAGGTCGCCCTCCTCCATGAGGGCCACCATCGACTCGCGCCCGTCGATGGACTTGTTGGCGATGGCGATCCGGCCCGACACCACCACGTACAGCTCGTCGGGGGCCTCGTCCTCACGGAACAGCACGTCGCCCCGCCGCAGGTCGAGGTCCTGGCCGGCCGACACGATCGCCTCCAGGGCGTCGTCGTCCAGCCCGGCGAACAGGGTGGTTTCACGGAAGAGCGTGGTGTCCGGCATGTCGATTGGCCATGCTAGTGAGATGCGACGGACCCCACCGGCATCGGCAACGGTGCCCAACCCGGCCCACCAGGGGGGACCGGCCCGATGAGCGTCTGGACGATCGTGGTGGCCGCCGGGAGCGGTGAGCGCTTCGGGGGCGACAAGCAGGCCGCCGACCTGGGTGGCCGTCCGGTGGTGGCCCACAGCGTGTCGACGGCCGCCGGGGCGACCGACGGCGTGGTCGTGGTGGTGGCTGCTGGCCGCCGTTCCGACGCCGAGGCGCTGCTGGCCGGCATCGACGGCGTGGCCGCCGTGGTCGACGGGGGTGACACCCGCTCGGCGTCGGTACGGGCCGGACTGTCCGCGGTGCCCGACGACGTCGAGGTGGTCCTCGTCCACGACGGGGCGCGACCCCTGGCCTCGGCTGCCCTGTTCGACCGGGTGGTGGCTGCCGTGCAGGACGGGGCCGACGCCGTGGTCCCCGGCGTGCCGGTGGCCGACTCGCTGCGGGCCACCGACGGTTCGGTCGTCGACCGCGACGGTGTGATCGCCGTGCAGACCCCACAGGGGTTCTCTGCCGACCGGCTCCGGGCCGCCCACGCCGCCGGGAACGACGCCAGCGACGACGCCACGCTGGTCGAGGCCGGCGGTGGCACAGTGGTGGTCGTGGACGGCGACCCGGCGAACCTCAAGATCACCCGACCGGTCGACCTGGCCCTGGCCGCCGCGGCGCTCGGAGCCGGCCGGCACGACGGGGGTGACAACCGTGGTTGAGCTTCCCGAGCTGCGGGTCGGCCAGGGGTTCGACGTCCACCCGTTCAGCGATGACCCGGACCGGCCCCTGGTACTCGGTGGGGTGACCTTCGACGGACCCGGCCTGGCCGGCCACAGCGACGCCGACGCGGTGGCCCACGCGGTGACCGACGCCCTGCTGGGGGCGGCCGGTCTGGGCGACATCGGTCAGCGCTATCCCGACACCGACCCCGCACACGCCGGAGCTGACTCGATGGCCCTGCTGGCCGACGCGGCCGCCGCGGTGGCCGCCGACGGCTGGACGGTGGCCAACGTGGACTGCACCGTGGTGCTCGAGGCCCCGAAGCTGGCCCCGCGGCGCGACGAGATGCAGGCCGGCCTCACTGCAGCGGTCGGTGGGCCGGTGTCCGTCAAGGGCAAGCGGGCTGAGGGCCTCGGTGCCCTGGGTCGAGGGGAGGGTGTGGCCTGCTTCGCCGTGGCCCTGCTGGTGCGGAGCCTCCGGGTGGATGGAGGTGCATCGTGAGCGGGTCCCGAGGTGGTGGGGGTGCCCGGAAGGGCGGGTCCGGCAAGGGCGCACCCCGGAAGGGTGGGGCCCGCCGGGGCGGCCCCCAGAACGTGGGCAAGGGCAACCGTGGGGCGGCCCGCCCCGAGCCGCCGCCCAAGCGGTCGTCCACCGGTCGCCCCAACCGGCCCGGCGTAGGGAAGGGGCCGGGCCGGGGTCGCGGGTCGGGTCAGCGGGGGACCTCGCCGTTGGGCAACCGCGACGGGGGCGACGGGAGCAGGGGGCTGGGCGGCGACCAGGTGGAGGGCCGTCAGGCCGTCCGCGAACTGCTGCTGGCCGGCACCCGCCGGACCCGCGAGGTGGTGCTGGCCGGCGACCTGGATCCGGCACCCATCCTCGACGACATCATCGACCTGGCCGACGAGGCCAAGGTCACCAT
>CAYWBE010000218.1:0-3055 GCA_964456295.1 uncultured Candidatus Nemicrothrix sp. | reverse complement strand
CCCCGGGCCACCTCCTCGGACTCGATGGACTCCACCAGGTACGGACCGATCCGCCAGTACTGCTCGGGTGGCTCCATGATCTGATCGTCCACCCACCCGCTGCCCGGCGTCTGGATCAGCGGATGGTTGAGGAAGAAGGCGAAGCGACCGCCGTCGACGAGCACCCGGGCCACCTCGGCGACCGCCTCGTCGACCGCCTCGATGTGTTCGAACACCAGGCAGGCCACCACGGCATCGAACGACCGGTCGGCGAACGGCAGCCCGTCGGCCATCGATCGCAGGTACCGGGGTCCTCCACCCCGACGAGCCGCCTCGGCGGCCTGGGCGTCGGTCGGGTCCGCTCCGACGACCAGCGACGACCCGCCGGCCGCCGCCGCCCTGCTGAGCTGGCCCTCCCCTGCCCCGATGTCCAGCACACGGTCGAACCCGGCCAGCAGGGCGGTGGTCAACGGGATGATCTGCTCTTCGTACTCGGCATCGGCCCCGCCGGTGAAGCCGTCCTGCCACCAGCCGGCGTGCTGCTCCCACGGATCCTGTTGCCGATCGCCCTCGTCCACGCCGCCGAGCATCCCACGGGCTGCCGTACCCTCCCCGGATGGCCGCCCTCCTCGCCCTGGTCTCGTCCGCCCTGTTCGGCGCCGGCGACTTCCTGGGCGGCATGGCGGCCCGCCGGACACACGTGCTGGTGGTGGTGGCCGCCTCGCACGTGGTGGGCCTCGTCCTCATCCTGTCGGTGGCCCCTCTCATGGCCGATGCCCTCACGATGCGCGACCTGGTCCTCGGTGCGGCCGCCGGCCTGTCCGGGGTGGTGGGCATCGGGTGCCTCTACCACTGCCTGGGTCGTGGTCCCATGGCATCCGTCGCTCCGGTCACCGCGGTCACCAACGCCGCAGTCCCCGCCCTCTGGGGCGTCTGCTTCGGCGAGCGCCTCGGGATGGTCCAGGTGGGTGGCGTGCTGCTGGGCCTGGCCTCCATCGTGCTCGTCTCCAGGACCCCCGGCAGCGGATCCGATCGGAGCCCCGTGACCACCGGCCTCCTGGCCGAGGCCCTCCTGGCCGGAGCGGGCTTCGGCGGGTTCTTCATCCTGATGGACATGACGGCCGAGGCCACCACCCCCTGGCCCCTGGTCAGCGCACGGGTGGTGTCGGCCGGACTGGCCCTGGTCCTCCTGGCCCGGATCGGGCGCTCCCCCATCCCCCGTCGGGACGAGGCACGGGGGGCCATCGTGGGGGCCGGGTTCCTGGACATGACGGCCAACCTGGCCATGGTGGTGGCCGTGCACAAGGGGATGCTCAGCACCGTTGCCGTGCTGAGTTCGCTCTACCCGGCGTCCACCGTGCTCCTGGCCCGGTACGTGCTCCACGAGCGCATGGTGCGATCCCAGGTGTTCGGCCTGGCGGTTGCCCTGGCGGCCATCGCGGCCATCGTCGGCGGCTGACCGTCCGGTCAACCCTCCCGGTGGGCCTTGGCGTACACCGCGTCGGCCACGTCATCGGGGAGCCAACTCAGGTCACGGAGCTCCTCCAGGGAAGCCTTCTGGACCGCCCGGACGCCCCCGAAGGCCGACACCAGCCGCTTGCGGCGGGCTGGACCCAGCCCCGCAATCCCGTCCAGGACCGAACCGGTCATCCTCTTGGATCGGAGTTGACGGTGGTATTCCACGGCGAACCGGTGGGACTCGTCGCGTACCCGCTGGAGCAGGTACAGCGCCTCTGAACCACGGGGTATCCGTACCGGTACCGATGACCCGGGCCGGTAGACCTCCTCGAACTGCTTGGCCAGCGACGCCACGGGGATCCGGTCGGCCAGGCCCAGGTCGGCCACCACCCGCTCGGCCACCCCCAGTTGCCCCTTTCCGCCGTCCACCAGCAGCAACTGCGGCGGGTAGGCGAACCGACCCGGCCGATCGTCGACCGACATGGCCTGTTCCTCCAGGAATGCGGTGAGCCGCCGGGTGAGCACCTCGGCCATGGCCGCGTAGTCGTCGTTGCCATCCACGTGCCGTATCCGGAACCGGCGGTACTCCGAGGGCCGGGGCAGGCCGTCCTCCAGGACGACCATGGAGCCCACGTAGTCGGTGCCCTGGAGGTGGCTCATGTCGTAGCACTCGATCCGCAACGGGGCCTCCGGCAACGACAGGGCCGCCTGGATCTCGTTGAGGGCGCGGGCCCGGCTGTTGTGGTCCGAGGCCCGCTTCAGGCGATGGCGTACGAACTCCTCGTCGGCGTTGCGGGTCACCGTCTCCAGTAGCGCACGCTTGTCTCCCCGCATGGGGACCCGGATGGTCACCGGCCGCTCCCGCTCCCCGCTGAGCCACCGCTCCAGCAGCGGACCGTCGGTCGGCTCGTCGGGGACCAGGACCTGGCGGGGAATCCCCCGGGGCGGGTCGTCCCGGTAGTGGGCCGAGACGACCTCGGCCACCAGGTCTCCCCGGTCCAGGTCCTCGGCCCGCTCGACCACGAAGCCCTTTCGTCCCACCACCCGACCCCGGCGCACGTAGAACACCTGGGCGGCCGCCTCCAGGTCGTCGCCGGCCAGCCCGAAGACGTCCAGGTCCTCGCTCCGGGCCGCCACCATCTGCTGCTTCTCGAGTGCCCGCAGCACGCTGGACAACCGGTCCCGGTGGCGGGCCGCGGCCTCGAACTCCAGGGCCTCCGACGCCGCCTCCATGTCGCTCCGGAGACGGTCCACCACCTCGTCGGTGTCGCCCTCCAGGAACCGGATCAGGTCGGCCACGATGGCGTCGTACTCGTCCCGGGTCACCTCGCCGACGCACGGCCCACTGCACTTCTCGATGTGGAAGAGGAGACAGGGGCGCCCCTGCCGTTGGTGCTCGCGGAACTTGGTGTCCGGGCAGGTCCGGGCCGGGAAGGTCCGCAGCACCAGGTCCAGGGTCTCCCGGATGGCCCCGGCGTGCCCGTACGGCCCGAAGTACCGCACGCCCCGGCGACGCTTCCCCCGGGTCACCATGGGGCGGGGCCACTCGTCACCGGTGGTGATGGCCAGGAACGGATAGGACTTGTCGTCCTTGAGGTCGACGTTGAAGCGGGGCCGG
>CAYWBE010000217.1:0-3060 GCA_964456295.1 uncultured Candidatus Nemicrothrix sp. | reverse complement strand
CAGGTGGTCCGTACCGAACCGCCGGCCCGTAGCGAGTTGGCTCCCGGTGGGACGGTGGTCATCGTGGTGTCCTCGGGCCTGCCGCTGGTGCCGGTCCCGGCGGTGGAGGGCATGCGGGAGGCCGATGCGGTCGCTGCCCTGGTCGACGTGGACCTGGTAGCCAACGTCCGCTCCGAGACCCTCCCGGCCCACAGCCCCAATGACGGGCGGGTCATCAGCCAGAGTCCGCCACCCGAGGGCGAGGTGGATCTGGGGACGCAGGTGACGATCGTGATCGGTCGCGCCGAGGATCCGACCGGCTAGACGCCGTCCACTGTTCGGGTCCCGTCACGGGTCCCGCTGCTCGACAGGGTCCCGTCGAGAGGGCCCGGGTCAGGCTGCCCGGGCGAGGAAATTGGCCAGCAGGTCGTGCCCGCCGGCCGTGAGGATTGATTCCGGGTGGAATTGCACGCCCTCGACGTCGAATTCCCGGTGACGGAGTCCCATGACCAGGCCGTCCTCGCTGGTCGCGGTGACCTCCAGTTCGTCGGGTACCGAGTCGCGTTCCACGATCAACGAGTGGTAGCGGGTGGCCTCCAGTGGGTCGGGTAGCCCGGCGAACACCCCGGTACCGCCGTGGTGGATCAGCGACGTCTTGCCGTGCATGACCTCCGGTGCCCGCACCACCGACCCGCCCCAGGCGGCGCCGATGGCCTGGTGCCCGAGGCAGACCCCGAGTAGGGGCACCCGACCAGCGGCCCAACGGATGACCGAGGTGGACACGCCGGCGTCCTCGGGTCGACCCGGGCCGGGGCTGATGAGGACGGCGTCGGGGGCCAGTTCCTCCACATCGGCCAGGGTCACGGCGTCGTGGCGATGTACCAGTGGGTCCGCGCCGAGCTCGCCCAGATACTGGACGAGGTTGTAGACGAACGAGTCGTAGTTGTCGATGACCAGCACGCGTGCGCTCACCGCGGGAACGCTAACCGAACCGCTCCGGTGCCCATCAGGTCCGGAGGCCTGCCGGGGGACGTATCCTCCGGGTCATGTCGAGCAGCGAGAACGATCAGCCCATCGGGGACCAGCCCACGGGGGACCACGCCGCCCCACCCCGTCCCCGTCCCGCCAAGAAGCGGGTCCAGGGGGGTCGGGTCACCCCGAAGGGCACCAGGACCGGCGCACCGGCCGACCACTCCATGTCAGCGGGCCACGAACCGTCGCCCACGTGGATGACCGTGCTGCTGTTCAGCCTCCTGGGCCTGGGTGTGGCCATCATCTTCTTCAACTACGTGGGGTGGATGCCCGGCGGAACGAGCAACGGCTTCCTGCTGCTGGGCCTCGGGTCGATCCTGGGCGGGATCATCACCGCCACCCAGTACCACTGACCGGGTACCACTGACCGACGCCACCCCGGGGGCGCCTCGGGGGAATCACAGGAGTGTGATTTGCCCACAGGGCCATCCCCATCCTGTGGAAAAGACCCGCTGAACAGGCGCGACGCGCTATTCCTCGGTGACGTGCAGTTCCATGTCGTCCATGCAGTGCCGGGGTGGATCGGGTGTCTCGTCGGTGGCCACCGTCATCCGCACCTCGGTACCGCACAGGCTGCACCGGTACTGGAGCTTCACCTTCCGGAGCTCGCCGGCCGGTGGCGGCTCGGGGATCGGGGTGGCCAGGGCCCGGAGCACGGCGATGCCCATGCGCAACAGCATCACGGCCACCGCGACGGCCACGATGATCTTCAGGACCAGCATCCGGCCAGCCTAAGGCCGGCCCGGGAACGGACACCGGGGCCGACCGTACGGTCGGCCCCCGGTAGGGTCCGCGTCGACCAGACACCGATCGAGCCGCCCGTGCCGGCCACCTGACCGGAGGTATCCCATGGATCTGACCACCGACGCCAACCTGGCCCTGCTGATCCTGCGGGTGGTGGTGGGCCTCACCCTGGCCGCCCACGGTTGGAACAAGTTCACCGGTGGGGGGAAGATCCCGGGAACGGGCCGCTGGTTCGACAGCATCGGGATGCGTCCCGGGCGGCTGAACGCCTACCTGGCCGCCTCCACCGAGGTCGGCGCCGGTGTCCTGCTGGCCCTCGGCCTGCTGCACTCGCTGGCTGCCGCAGGCGTGATCGGCGTGATGACGGTGGCCGCCTGGACGTCGCACCGCACCAACGGGTTCTTCATCATCAAGGAGGGCTGGGAGTACGTGTTCGTGCTGTCGGTGGCCGCCCTGGTGTCGGCCACCCTGGGCCCGGGCGAGTGGTCGGTCGACGAGGGACTGGGCATCGCCGGCGATCTGGACGGCATGACCGGCTTCTGGATCGCCCTGCTGGTCGGCGTCGGAGGTGGGATCGGCCAGATGCTGACCTTCTACCGCCCGTCGTCGGTGGCCTCGGGGGACTGAGGGTCGCCGTTGTGCGAGTCGTCCTGAGCGACGATCACCGGGCCCACTTCCCAGCCGGTGAGCTCTACGAGGGCACCCTGGTACGGCCCTTCGAATGCCCCGAGCGGTGGGACCACGTGGTCGCCGCACTGGACGCTGCTGGGCTGGACGACCGGACGGCCCCCGATCCGGTCGACCTCGACCGGGTGCGTCGGGTCCACGACCCCGGGTACGTGGCGTTCCTGGAGGAGTTCTGGGATGAGTGGGTGGCCAGTGGCCGGAACAGCGACGCCATCCCATCCATGTTCCCGGTCCGGGGCCTGCATCAGGACCGGGTACCCGTGGAGCCGGAGGGGCGGCTCGGCTTCTACGCCCTGGCCGCCGAGACGGCCATTACCGCGGGCACCTGGCACGCCGCGACGGCCTCGGCGGCCATCGCCCAGACGGCCCAGCGGCTGGTGGCCGGCGGCGTGCCGGTGGCCTTCGGCGTGTGCCGACCGCCCGGCCACCACGCTTCAGCCGACCAGTTCGGTGGCTACTGCTTCCTGAACAACGCGGCCGTCGCCGCCGAGGGCTTCCTGGCCGACGGTGCCCAGCGGGTGGCGGTGCTGGACGTGGACTTCCACCACGGCAACGGGACGCAGTCCATCTTCTGGGAGCGGTCCGACGTGCTGTTCGCCTCCCTCCACGGCCACCCCG
>CAYWBE010000216.1:0-3088 GCA_964456295.1 uncultured Candidatus Nemicrothrix sp. | reverse complement strand
AGCCCCGACATCGGTGGTAGCCGGGCCTCGATGGCCCTCATGGCCGCCGAGGAGCTGGGGATCGACGTGCACCGGATCACCCCGGTGGTGGCCGACACCGAGTCGGTGGGCTTCACCGACGTCACCGAGGGCAGCCGGGCCACCTTCGCCACCGGCATGGCCGTGGTCAACGCCTGCCGGGAACTGGTCGGGCAGCTGAAGGCCCGGGCGGCCACCATCCTGGACGTGGAGGTCGACGCCGTGGAGTGGGTGGACGGTGCCGCGGTGGCCGCTGACAAGAACCCCCTGCCCCTGGCCGGCATCACCGCCAAGGCCAAGCGCACCGGCGGTCCCCTGACGGTCACCGCGTCGCTGAACGCCGGTGGCGCCGGCCCGTCGTTCGCCGTCCACTGCTGCGACGTGGCCGTCGACGATGAGACCGGACGGGTCGAGGTGCTTCGCTACACGACGGCCCAGGACGCCGGCACGGCCATCCATCCCAGCTACGTGGAGGGCCAGATGCAGGGCGGAACCGCCCAGGGCATCGGCTGGGCGCTGAACGAGGAGTACGTCTACGACGACGACGGCACCATGCTCAACGCCAGCTTCCTGGACTACCGGGTGCCGGTGGCCTCCGACCTGCCGATGATCGAGACGATCATCGTTGAGGTGCCCAACCCGGCCCACCCCTACGGGGTGCGCGGCGTGGGCGAGACGGGGATCGTGCCGCCCATGGCCACCATCGCCAACGCGGTGAGCCGGGCCACCGGCGTTCGCCTGACCTCGCTGCCCATGTCGCCGCCCAAGGTGCTGGCCGCCCTGGACGATCGCTGAGGTCGGCGGCGTGCCCCGTGCCCACCTCATGACCCCGCTGCGCCGGTTCACCGACGGTGAGGCGGTGATCGAGGTGGAGGGGGCGACGGTGGGGGCCATGATCGTCGAACTGGACCGGCGCTACCCGGGCCTCGGCGAGATGCTCAGCAAGGGCGCATCGGCCGCCGTGGACGGCCTGATCCACGCCGAACCCGAGTACCTGGCCGTCGAACCCGACGCCGACGTCTACTTCGTGGCGCCCCTGACCGGAGGCTGAGGGGTGACCGGAGGCTGAGGGGCGCTCACCCGGGCTCGTCGGTCCCGGGCGAGCCGGGTGCTGTGGGCGCTGCGGGTGCTGCGTCGCCCGGGTTGAGGGTCTCGAGTTCCACCCGGGCCGTCTCGGGGAACCAGCGCAGCACCAGCACGGCGGCCAGCACCGGTCCGACGGCCACCACGGTGAACGCCGGCCCGTAGGACCCGAACCGGTCGCTGAGCACGCCGACCAGCAGCAGGCCGGTGGCGCTGCCCGCCACCCCGAGGGTCACCACCAGCCCGTTGGCCCGGGCCCGGGTCCTCGTCGAGAACAGTTCCGGCCCGTAGACCCCGAGGGCCACCGTCAACGATCCGATGACCGTTCCGGCCACGCTGGAGGCCCACAGTGCGGCACCGCTGGAGTGGTAGGCCAGCACCATGAATGCCGTGCCGCCGAGCAGTCCGATGGCCCCCACCGGTCGTCGACCCCGGGTGTCGGCCAGGCGACCGGCCACGAAGATCCCGATGCCGGCCGGCGTGCTGGTGGCCAGCGTGAACAGGGTGATGCCGAGGGCCGTGTAGCCCCGGTGGTCCTTGAGGAAGTCGTTCTGGAACTGGCTGGCCGGCGCGGCGAACACCAGCAGTAGGAAGGCCGCGGCGGCCAGCAGGAGCAGGCGGCGTCCCTCGACCTGACGCCGGTCGTCCGGTCCCGGGGACCCGGGGTCGTCGGGACCGCCCGGAGCACCGGATGGCGGGGTGGCATTGGCGGTGAACCGCCGGGATTCAGGGAGGCGACGGCCGATGGCCACCAGGGGCGGGACGGCCAGCAGGGGGACGAGGTACACGGCCCGCCACGCCCGCGGGTCGAGGTCGGCCACCGGCAGGACCCAGACGGCCATGCCGGCGCCCAGCGCAGCGCAGAGGGCCAGCACGCTGACCCCGTAGGCCCGGGCCCCCCGGGGGAGCTCCTCGGCGGCGAACACCCCGATGAGGATGCCCATGCCCATGGTGAGGCCCCGGGCCACCACCTGGCTGCCACCCAGGAACCAGAGGTCGGTCGACGCCGCACCGAGCCCGGTGGTCAGGACGGCGGTCACCGCGGTGGCCACCAGTACCGGACGGCGACCCCTCCGGTCGGCGAGGAACACCACGGCGAGGGCCACCACGATTCCCAGGCGGACCATGGCCAGCGTCGCCCCCTGGGCGGTGTCTCCCCGGTCGAACTCGTCGGCGGCGAAGGTGATGGTCTGGGTGATGACGGTGCCCAGGTAGCCGTCGACCACCTGGATGCAGGCCAGCAGCGACAGCACCGATGCGGCCCGTGCGTCGAGGCGGTCCGGTGGCGCCCACCACGGCGTCCGGCGGTGGCGGACGGCCCGCCGCAGCGGCCACGCGAAGAGTGGTCGCCAGGGGCCGACGGCGGCCCGGTGCTCGATGGTCTCGACCACCCGGTGGTGCCCTGAGGCTGGGCCGGTGGTCGTCGACTGGACGTCCAGCGTCCGCTCCCAGGTGGTGAACGGCCCGTGGGACAGCGTGAACCGGTCGGTGCCTCGCCGCTCCTCCCGGACCAGGTCGTCCCGGGCGTTGCGGAGCTCGGCGAGGCCGGCGTCGTCCACCTCGTGGACCACCGTGGAGGTGGCGGTCCGGCCACGGGGCGTGCTGGTGCTGATGGCTGCCCTCCGGTCGCCGGAACGGCCCACCATACTGATGGGGTGGAACGCGAGGGTGGTGCCGGACCGGACGTGATCCGCGTCCGTCGGAACGGCCCGCTGGAGGGCTCGGTCCGGGTGGCCGGGGCCAAGAACTCGGCGTTGAAGCTGATGGCGGCGGCCGTGCTGGCCCCGGGTCGACACGTCCTGCGCAACGTCCCCCGGATCGCCGACGTGGCCATCATGGCCGAGCTCCTCGAGCGCATGGGTGCGACGGTCGGGCGCGGCGACGAGCCCGACGTGCTGGTCATCGACGTGCCCGACGACATGGAGCCCGAGGCGCCCTACGACCTGGTGGAGAAGATGCGGGCCTCGATCGTGGTGCTGGGTCCGCT
>CAYWBE010000215.1:0-3099 GCA_964456295.1 uncultured Candidatus Nemicrothrix sp. | reverse complement strand
ATGGCCCGGACAGCCTCCGGGTCGTCGACCACCTCGTCGAGGACCACGGGAGGAAGACAGCCACTCGGACGGTCCCTGACGGTCGGCACGGTCGGATCGTAGGACCCGACGGGCACGTTGATGGCTCCGGGGGTGGGGCTCGAACCCACGACCTGCGGATTAACAGTCCGACGCTCTGCCAGCTGAGCTACCCCGGAATGGGCGTGCGAAGGATACCAGCGGCACCCCATCTCCCCGTCAGGACAGCCGCCCGGATCGGCGGGTCCGACGGTGGTTGCCTCAGTCGTCTCCGAGGTAGTCGCGGAGACGCTGGGACCGGTTCGGATGCTTCAACTTGGACATCGTCCGGGCCTCGATCTGGCGAACCCGCTCCCGGGTCACCCCGAAGTACGACCCGACCTGTTCGAGGGTCCTCGGTTCGGCCCCGTCGAGTCCGAACCGCATCCGCACGACGTCCTTCTCCCGGTCGTCCAGTTCGTCCAGCGCCGCCAGCACGGCGTCGCCCAGGAGCCGCCGGGCCGCTGCGTCGGCCGGGGCGACGGCCCGGGGGTCGGCCACCAGGTCACCCAGGCTGGCGTCCTGTTCCTCCCCCATCGGCGAATCCAGCGACAGCGGGCTGTCCTGCTCACTGGCCAGCCTGAGCAGGTTCTCGACCTCGTCGGGTGTCACCACGGCCCGTTCGCTGATCTCGGCGTGCGACGGCTCCCGCTCCAACTCCTGGGCGAGGTCCCGCTGGACCCTCAACACCCGGTTCATGGCGTCCACCTTGTGCACGGGGATGCGGATGGTCCGCGACTGGTCGGCGATGGCCCTGGTGATGGCCTGGCGGATCCACCACGTGGCATAGGTCGAGAACTTGAAGCCCTTCCCGGCGTCGAACTTCTCCACGGCCCGCATCAGCCCCAGGTTCCCCTCCTGGAAGAGGTCCAGGAGGGGCAGCCCCCGACCCCCGTACTTCTTGGCCACCGACACCACCAGTCGCAGGTTGGCCCTGGTGAGCCGGTCCCGCGCCCGGTCACCCCGTCGCTGCAGGCGCTTCAGGCTGGCCAGTTCGGCCCGATCGGTCAGACCCAGCTCCCCTGAGGCGGCAAGGTCGGCCAGCCGGCCCTCGGCCTCGACCCCGCTGGTGATGGCGTCGGCCAGCTCCACCTCCTCGCGGGCGGTCAGCAGTGCCACCTGCCCGATCTCCCGGAGGTACAGGCGGGTGGAATCGGTCGCCCCACCGGGCTCGTTGCCCGACTCCGGGCGGACCCGGTACTCGGCCCGACTGGCCCGGGCCAGCCGGGTCACCTCGTCGGGCCCAGCCTCCAGCACCACCGTCTCGTCGAACTCGATGCCCTCGACCTTCAGGCGACGCCGCACGTCGGCGATGAGGTCCGGCGTGATCTCGGCATCCCGGAGCACGTCGATGACCTCGTCGAGGCCCAGGCTGCCGCGATCGCGTCCCCGGCGGAGCAGCCGTGCGACCTCGAACTCCGAGACCCCGGTCCACGACTGCGGCCCGGGGGCGGCATCAGCCATCGACTCTCCCCTCGAAATGGTCGGTCAACCACCGTAGCAATTGCTCGATCACGCTGCCGTCGGCCGCCACCTCACGCAGTTTCATGACCTCGGTCCGGAGGTACGAGATGGACGGCTGGTAGGCCGCCAGGTCACCGGACCTGCGGGCTTCGGCCTCCAGGGCCACCGCGGCCCGCTCGGCGGCCAGGTAGGCCAGCCGGGTCACCACACCGAGCGGCTCGTCGTCCGATGCGTCCTGGACGGCCAGCCGACCCAGGAGGTCGGCCACGTCGGGCTCGGCCTCGGCCAGGGCGGCGTGCAGGTCCGACGCCTCGAGCAGACCGGCCAGGGCCGCCCGGTTCCGACGGTCATCGAACAGCACCGGCGACATCCAGACAGCGATCTCGTCCGGACGGTGCACCAGGAGCCGGAGGGCCTGGATCTCGGGCGTCAGGTGGTCCACCGCCACCCGATCGGCCGCCTCGGAGCCGTCCGACCGGGACACCGCCTTACCTCGGCGAGCCTCCGCGGTGGCCGCGGCCCCCCGTCGACGAAGCTCGTCGATCCCGACCTGGCACCGGTCGGCGATGCCCATCGCGTACTGGTCCCGCACCAGGGCGTCCGGATGCTCGGCCACCAGCGCCATGGCCTCGGTGGCTGCCCGGGCCCGACCCTCCGCCGAACCCAGGTCGCCACGGGCCAGCACCCGGTCCACCCGGAACTCCAGGAACGGACGGGCATCGGTGACGGCCCGTCGCAGCGCCTCGGGATCCGACCCCGCCAGGTCTCCCGGGTCTGCACCCTCGGGGAGGGCAGCCACCGCGAACTGGAGGCCGAACTCCTCCTCCCACGCGTAGACCCGCTCGGCGGCCGCCTGGCCCGCCCCGTCGGCATCGAAGGCCAGCACCACCCGCTTGGCGAAGCGACCGATGAGCCGTGCGTGGCTGGGCGTCAGGGCCGTCCCGCAGGTGGCCACCGCCCGCTCGATGCCGGCCAGGTGGCATCCGATCACGTCGGTGTAGCCCTCGCACACCACCAGTTCGTCGAGGCGGCCGGCCTCGGCCTTGGCCCAGTGCAGGCCGTACAGCACGTCGGACTTGGAGTAGTACTCGGCGGCATCCGAGGTGTTCTTGTACTTGGGCCCCTCGCCATCGGGCAGCTTCCGCCCACCGAAGCCGACCGGACCACCCTGGACGTCGAAGATCGGGAACACGATCCGGGCCCGGAAGAAGTCGTACTGGCCGCCACGCTTGTTGATCCCACCGAGGCCGGTGGCCTTCAGGTCGTCGTCGGACAGGCGCAACTCGCGCGACAGGAGCGACCAGTCGTCGGGCGCCCAGCCGATCTGGAACTGACGGGCCACGTCCCCGTCGTAGCCCCGGGACCGGAGGTAGTCACGGGCCGGCCGGGCTGCCGGGTCCTCCAGGAGGCGACGGTGGTAGAAGTCGACCGCCTTCTGGACGATCTCGGCGTGTTCCTTGCGGCGGTTGCGGCGTCGGCCCTCGTTGTGGTCGGTGTACCGCAGGGGGATCCCCGTCTTGGCAGCCAGGAACTCCACCGACCCGGCGAAGTCCAGGCCCTCGATCTCCCTGACGAAGT
>CAYWBE010000214.1:0-3104 GCA_964456295.1 uncultured Candidatus Nemicrothrix sp. | reverse complement strand
ACCAAGGTGCCGTTCTCGGCATCAGCCAAGGCAATCATCAACGATGACCCGCGGGGCTTCATCAAGATCGTGTCCGACCCGGCCACCGGGGTGGTCCTGGGCGGCTCCATCGTGGGTCGCCACGCCGCCGAACTGATCGCCATCGTGGCCCTGGCCGTCACCGCCGGGCTGACCGTGCACGACATCCAGGAGAGCCTGTTCGTGCACCCCACGCTGGCCGAGGCCCTGGCCGACGCCGCCGAGTAGCCGGGCAACGGGCCTACTCGATCACCACCACCACGTCGCCGGCCCCCACCGAATCGCCGGCGCCCACCAGCACCTCGGCGATGGTGCCCGCCTTGTCGGCGGCCACGTTGTTCTCCATCTTCATGGCCTCCAGCACGCACACCGGGTCGCCGGCCTCGACGGCATCGCCCACCGCGACCAGCACCTTGACGATGGTGCCCTGCATGGGCACGGCCACCCGGCCGCTGCCCGAGCCGCCACCGCCACCACCGGACCGCCTGGCCCGGGTGCGGGCTGCCGGCCCGGCCGACGGTGCCGCTTCGGGCACCCACATGCTGACCGCGAACCGTCGTCCGTCGACCTCCACGGAGATGTCCCGCCGCACCGTGGGTACCTCGTCGTCGCCGTCGGTCGACGGTTCGACGTCGGCTGACACGTCGGACAGGTCGAGGGTCTCCTCCACCCACTTGGTGGAGTGGGCGACCGCCGAGAAGTCGGGGTGTTCCAGGATGGCGATGTCGGCCGGGATGGTGGTGGCCACGCCACGGATCTCGAAGTCGGCCAGGGCCCGCAGGGTGCGGGCGATGGCCACGTCCCGGTCACGGCCCCACACGACCAGCTTGCCGACCAGGTTGTCGTAGTACTGGCTGATCTCGTCGCCGGCCTCGTAGCCGCCGTCGAACCGCACGCCGAAGCCGTCGGGCACCCGCAGGGCGTCGATCCGGCCCGGGCTGGGCAGGAACGCCCCGCCGGCCGGGTCCTCGGCGTTGATCCGCACCTCGATGGCGTGGCCGCTGATCGTCACGTCGTCCTGGGTGAAGTCCAGCGGCTCGCCCGAGGCGATCCGCAACTGCTGCTCGACCAGGTCCAGGCCGGTCACCAGCTCGGTCACCGGGTGCTCGACCTGGAGGCGGGTGTTCATCTCCAGGTAGTGGAAGTCGCCGTCCTCGTAGAGGAACTCGACGGTGCCGGCGTTGGTGTAGCCGCAGCCCAGGGCCACGGCCACGGCCGCCTCGCCCATGGCCGTCCGCACCTCGGCCGGCAGGTCCGGTGCCGGTGCCTCCTCGATGAGCTTCTGGTGCCGGCGTTGGGCCGAGCAGTCGCGCTCGCCGAGGTACACGGCGTTGCCGTGGGCGTCGGCCAGCACCTGGATCTCGATGTGGCGGGGGGCGGTCAGGTACCGCTCCATGTAGATCTCGTCGCGGGCGAAGTAGGCCATGGCCTCCCGCTGGGCCGACTCGATGGCGTCGGCGATGGCCGCCTCGTCGGCCACCACCTTCATGCCCCGGCCGCCGCCCCCGTAGGCCGCCTTGATGGCGATCGGGTAGCCGTGCTCGGCGCCGAAGGCCCGGACCTGGTCGGGGTCGGTGATGAAGTCGGTGGTGCCGGGCACCCCGTGGACGCCCACCTGCTCGGCGGCCAGGCGGGCGCTGATCTTGTCGCCCATGACCTCGATGGCCTCCGGGGGCGGGCCGATGAACGTCACCCCCCGGTCGGTCACCGCCCGGGCGAAGTCGGCGTTCTCCGAGAAGAAGCCGTAGCCCGGATGGACGGCGTCGGCGCCGCTGCGGTCGATGGCCGACAGGATGGCCTCGGTGTCGAGGTAGCTCTCGGCGGCCGTCTGGCCCCCGAGGGCGTAGGCCTCGTCGGCCAGGCGGGTGTGGAGGGCGTCGCGGTCGAGATCGGAGTAGACGGCGACCGTGGCCACGCCCATCTCCCGGCACGCCCGGATGACCCGGACGGCAATCTCGCCGCGGTTGGCGATCAGGACCTTGTCGAACACGTCCCTATCATCGCCCGAATGGGGGGTCCGTCGAAACACCGAGGGGACGATCATCGGTCACAGGCTGATCCGGGGGTCCCGTCGACCCCGTCGGGCTTCCGGATCGAGACGGTGGTCGAGACCGGATCCACCAACGCCGACCTGGCCCAGCGGGCCTCGGCGGGCGAGCCCGCCGGCCTGGTGCTCCGCACCGGGCACCAGACGGCCGGTCGGGGGCGCCTGGAGCGCCGCTGGGACGCCCCGGCGGGCGCCAACCTGCTCTTCTCGGTGCTGCTGCGCCCCGACTGGCCGGCCGACCGCCTTCCGCTGGCCACGTCGTGCATGGCCGTGTCGCTGGTCGACGCCCTGGAGCCGCTCCTCGGGACCGGGCCGGCGGCGGCCGTCAAGTGGCCCAACGACGTGCTGTTGGTCGACCGGTCGTCCGGTGCCCCGGCAGGCACCCCGGTGGGCAAGCTGGCCGGCATCCTCGCCGAGCTGGTGGGCGGGGGCACCGTCGGCCCGTCTGATGGTCAGCCGGACGGCCCGTCGGGGCCCGGTCCGGCCGTGGTGGTCGGCATGGGGGTGAACGTGGCCTGGCCGGCGCCCGGCGACGACGCCCCACCGGGTGCCGTGTCCCTGGCCGGGATCGGCGTCGACGTCGACCCGGCGGCCCTGCTGGACGACGTGCTGGCCGCCTTCGCCGGTCACCTGTCGGCCCTGGATGGTCCGGATGGGCCCGAGCGGCTCCGTGACGCCCACCGGGCCCGGTCGGCCACCATCGGGCGGGCGGTGCGCGTCGAGCGCGGCGGGGGAGACCTCGTGGGCACCGCGGTCGACGTCGGCACCGACGGGGCGCTGGTCGTCGAGGCGGCCGACGGGGAGCGGGTCAGCGTGCTGGTCGGCGACGTGGTCCACCTGCGGGCCGACTGACCCGCCGGTCGGCCCCCGACGATCAGGGGTCGGGCGTGGTGGCCTCGAGCTCGTCGAAGGCGGCCGACACCCGGGCCGTGACCGGGCCCGGTGCCGGATCGAAGGTGGCCTCGAGTTCCCCGGTGACGGCCCGGATGGCGCTCACGTTGCGGGTCGCCGAGGTCAGGAAGGCCTCCTCGGCGGTCAC
>CAYWBE010000213.1:0-3113 GCA_964456295.1 uncultured Candidatus Nemicrothrix sp. | reverse complement strand
TGGGCCACGAGATGGAGGTGGTGGGCATGCCCACCCACCTGGCGCTCCCGGCCCGGCCGCTGATGATGCAGGTCGAACCCGGCCACCGGATCCTGGACCTGTCGACCACCCGGGACGTGCTGGGCTACCGGGACCTCGTCCCGGCCCGCCGGGCCGTCGGCATCGCGGCGCGCTGGTTGGCCGACAACCCGCTGGAGCCCGGCGGGACCCAGGAGAACGTCCTGGAGGATCCGTTCGACTACGCCCGGGAGGACCGCCTACTGGACTGGTGGCGGTCGGCGACCGCCGATCCGCCGGACCTCGGCTACCCCGACGAGCCGGGCTACGGCGCCTACTACAGCGGCCCGGGCACCAGCAGGCGCCGTTCCGACAAGCGCATCTGAGGCTCCCGGGTCCGGAGCGGCCCGGTCAGCCCGACGACCCGTCGAGATGGTCGGCCGGGACCACCCGGGTCGTCATCCAGGCCCCCATCAGGAGCACCACCAACCCACCCAGCTCCCACGGGCCCAGCGACTCGCCAAGGACCACCACGCCGAGCACGGCGGCCACCACGGGCACCACATAGGTGACCGCCGACATCCGGACCGGCCCCACCCGGCCGATCAGGGTGGCGGCCGCCACATAGGCCAGGCCGGTCCCACCCACGCCGACGGCCAGGTTCGAGCCGACGGCCGACCAGGCGAACGTGGAGTCGGCCAGGCCCACCAGGCCCCATGGCATGGTGGCCACCGTGGCCACCACCATGACCCGCAGGAGCACGGCCGGTGCCCCGTAGCGCCGCTGCAGCGGGCCCGCGATGTTGGCGGCCAGGCCGTAGCAGCTGATGGCCACCACCACCAGCAGGACACCGACCACGCCGGTGGCCGTCCCGTCATCGGCCAGGGCCGTCGGCAGCCCCACCATGACCATGCCGCCGATGCCGACCACCACCCCGGCCACCTGGAGTCGGTGGGTCCGGGCCCCGAAGAAGGCCGCACCGGCCAGCAGGGTCATGACGGGCATGCCGCTGTTCATCATCCCGGCGATCGACGAGTCGATCCACGTCTGGGCCAGCGGGAACATCGACAACGGGATGGCCATCCAGAGCAGGCCCAGTAGGCCGAGGGCCGGGAGGTCCGACCGGTCCACCGGTCGCCACGCCGCCGGCACGGTGGCCATGAAGCACAGGCCCAGCGCGGGCCGGAGCCAGGCCACGAGGCCCGGGTGCTCCGCCCGTAGGGCCACGTCCATGAACAGGAACGATCCACCCCAGATCCCGGCTGCGGTGAGCAGCAGAAGCCAGTCGAAGGCGGCCATGGACGCTCCCTCGGCCGATGCCGCCTCGGCCGAACCGTCCCGCCTGCCCATCGCCGCACGCTACCGGGACGCCCCGAACCGGCCCGGTGCCCGGTCGGAACACGGCGGTTCATAGGATCCCGCCATGCCCAGCGAACAGGACATCCGTGCCCGCATCGACCAGCTCCTGGCCCACGGCACCAGCGACCGGATCGGCTTCCTGGGCGCCCAGTACGACCTCGGACTGGCCTGGGTCCACTTCCCCGAGGGCAGTGGCGGCCTGGGGGCCGACCGCGAACTGCAGCTCCTGGTCCACGAGGCCGTGGTGGCGGCCGACGCCCCGCAACCCCGGTACGACATCGGATACGGCATGGCGGCGCCGACCATCGTGGCCTGCGGCACCGTCGAGCAGCAGCAGCGTTGGCTCCGACCGCTGTTCACCGGCGAGGAGATCTGGTGCCAACTGTTCTCCGAACCGGGGGCCGGATCCGACGTGGCCGGACTGTCGACCCGGGCGGTGGCCGACGGCGACGAATGGGTGGTCAACGGCCAGAAGGTCTGGACCAGCAACGCCCATCAGGCCCGGTGGGGCCTGCTCGTCACCCGGACCGACCCCGAGGCTCCCAAGCACCGGGGGCTCACCTACTTCGGCATCGATCTGGACCAGCCCGGCGTGGAGATCCGACCGCTGCGGCAACTCACCGGACAGGCCGAGTTCAACGAGATCTACCTGACCGACGCCCGGGTGGCCGAGGCCGACCGCATGGGCGGGGTGGGCGACGGCTGGCGGGTGGCCCTGACCACCCTGATGAACGAACGGGTGGCCATCGGCGGCGAGACGCGGGCCACCGACCGGGGCACCATGGACTGGGTGCTCGAAGCGTGGCGGGACCACGACCACCATGACCCGGCCCGACGGGACGAACTCATGCGCCTGTGGATACGTAGCGAGGCGCTGCGCCTCAACAACCTCCGGGCCGAGCAGGCCCGCGAGACGGGTACGCCGGGCCCGGAGGGTTCGATCGGCAAGGTGCTGTCGGCCGAGCTCAACAAGGACGCCTTCGCCTTCGCCCTCGGCCTGACCGGCATGGCCGGCACCCTGTTCGACGCCGGCTACTCCATGGACCAGACCCGGCCGGCCCTGGACTACGACTCGCTGGGTGAGTACTTCCTGCGGGTGCGGGCCAACTCCATCGAGGGTGGCACCACCGAGGTCATGCGAAACATCCTCGGCGAACGGGTCCTCGGACTACCTGGCGACGTCCGGGTCGACAAGGACGTGCCGTGGCTGGAGGTGCCCCGGAGCTGACCGCCGGGAGTCAGTCGGCCGTCGGGAACAGCGCCCGCAGGAGCACCACGGCCACCCCCACCCCGACGAGCTGCATCACGATGAACATCGGCGCACACGACGGGTCGATCCCGGCGAAGGTGTCGCTGAGCGTCCTCCCCACCGTCACCGCCGGGTTGGCGAAGCTGGTGGACGACGTGAAGTAGTAGGCCCCACCGATGTAGGCGGCCACCACGTACGGCATGTGGGCCGTGCGGGCCGTACGCACCAGGGCGAACACCACGAGCAGCAGGCCGACGGTGGCCACCACCTCGGCCAGCCACAGGTGGCCACCGGACCGTTGGGTGGTCGACCACGTCACCGCGTCCAGGTCGAACATGAGGTTGGCTCCCACCGACCCCACCACGCCGCCGACCACCTGGGCGGCGACCATGGGAACGACGTCGCGTCCCGCCCGGTGGCCGAGCGCCCAGGCGCCCAGCGTGACCGCCGGGTTGAAGTCGGCCGAGATGGTCCCGAAGATGGCGATGACGGCCACCAGCACGCCGGC
>CAYWBE010000212.1:0-3138 GCA_964456295.1 uncultured Candidatus Nemicrothrix sp. | reverse complement strand
GGACTACGTCGACGGCCTGGGAAGCCTCTGGTACTGCCAGGTCGGCCACGGCCGGACCGAGATCATCGACGCGGTGGCCGCCCAGATGCGCCAGATCGAGGCCTACAACATCTTCGATCCGTTCACCAACGAGCCGGCGGCCCGGGTGGCCGAGATGATCGTGGAGCGCTCGCCGCATCCCGACGGCCGGGTGTTCCTGGGCTGCTCGGGGTCCGAGGCCGTGGACTCGGCACTCAAGATCGCCCGCCAGTACCACCAGAAGCGGGGCGACGCCGACCGCCAGGTCGTGGTGCGCCGCACCAACGGCTACCACGGCACCAACTTCGGCGGCACCAGCGCCCAGGGCATCGCCCCCAACCGCGAGGGCTGGGGCGACCTGGTCCCCCACTTCGTGGAGGTACCCCACGACGACCTGGAGGCGGCGGCCTCCCTGTTCGCCGATCAGGGCGACCGGATCGCCGCGGTGATCACCGAGCCGGTCCAGGGCGCAGGTGGCGTCCACACCCCGCCCGACGGCTACCTCGAGGGCCTGCGTCGCCTGTGCGACGACCACGGGGCACTGCTCATCTTCGACGAGGTGATCTGCGGCTTCGGCCGGACCGGCGAGTGGTTCGGCGCCCAGCACTACGGCGTCACCCCGGACCTCATGACATTCGCCAAGGCCGTCACCTCGGGCTACCTACCGCTGTCCGGCGTGATCCTGTCGCGCGGCGTGTGCGAGGTGTTCGAGGAGCCGGGCTTCATCTTCCGCTCGGGCTACACGTACGCCGGCCACCAGGCGTCGTGCGCGGCGGGCGTGGCCAACCTCCAGTTGATGACCGACGAGGGCCTGGTCGAGCGGGCCCGCCACGTCGGCGAGCGGCTCCGTGAGGGCCTGGGCGCCCTGGAGGCCGACGGCCTGATCGAGTCGTGGCGGGGGACGGGCGCCGTCTACGCCGCCGAGTTGGGACGCGACGCCATCCCGGTCCGCAACGACATCCTCGAGGCCGGCGTGATCGTGCGACCCATCGGGACCTGCCTGGCCATCTGCCCGCCGTTGGTCATCACCGACGACGAGGTGGGGCGCATCATCGACACCATGGCCAACTCCCTGCGATAGGCGCCCTGCGCTAGCCGGTGCCCCAGGCGAACGTAATCTTCTCCATCTTCAGGACGGAGAACACCTCGGTGGACGCCACCCCGTCGATCGACCGGATCCGGTCGTTGACGAACGACAGCAGGGCCTCGTTGTCCTCGCACAGGACCTCGGCCAGCACGTCGTAGCGCCCGGCGGTGATCAGCACGTACTCGGCCTCGCGGTGCGCGGAGACCTCGGCGGCCACCGTGCGGACGTCGCCCGACACGATGATCCCGACCATGGCCTGGGTGTTCAGCCCCAGGCTGAGCGGATCGGTGACGGCGACGACCTGCATGACCCCCCGCTCCAGCAGCCGGTTCACCCGCTGACGGACCGCCGCCTGGGAGAGGCCGACCCGGGGCGCCAGGTCGGCATACGACATCCGCCCGTCCACCTGGAGCTCGGTGATGATGGCCCGGTCCACGTCGTCGAGCGGGAAGACCTCGCTGGTCGACCGGCCGGGGATGCCGGTGAGCTCGTTCACAGGTCCATCTCGCCCATCGCCTCGGTGAGGGCCTGCCGCAGCTTGGCGTTGATCTCCTCGAACTCGGCCGGGCCGGCGATCAGCGGCGGTGAGAGCTGGATGACCGGCTCACCGCGGTCGTCGGCCCGACAGATCAGGCCGAGTTCCAGCAGGCGGTTGGACAGGAAGCCCCGCAGCAGGTGTTCCCGCTCGTCGTCGCTGAACGACTGCCGGCCGTCGCGGTCGCGCACCAGCTCGATGCCGTAGAAGTAGCCGGCGCCGCGGATGTCGCCGACGATCGGCAGGTCGGCCAGGTCGTCCAGGGCGGACCGGAAGGCCGTCTCGTTGGCCTGCACGTGGCCGATGATCCCCTCGTCGGCGAACACCTGCAGGTTGGCCAGGGCCACCGCGCAGCTCACGGGATGGCCGGCGAAGGTGATGCCGTGGAGGAACGATTCGCCGGTGCCCACGAAGGGCTCGGCCACCCGGTCGCTCACGATCATGGCCCCGAGCGGTGCGTAGCCCGAGGTGAGGCCCTTGGCCGACGTGATCACGTCGGGCTGGTAGCCGTACCGCTCGCAACCGAACATGTGGCCGATCCGGCCGTAGGCACAGATGACCTCGTCGGACACCAGCAGCACGTCGTGGCGGTCGCAGATCTCCCGTACCCGTTCGAAGTAGCCGGGGGGCGGCACGAAGCAGCCGCCGGCGTTCTGCACCGGCTCCACGAACAGGGCGGCCACCGTGTCGGGGCCCTCCCGGAGGATGGCCTCCTCGATGGCGTCGGCCGCGTGCAGTGAGCAGTGTGGATCGTCCTGGCAGGTCGGGCAGCGGTAGTGGTTGGTCTCAGGCACCTTGACCGTGCCGGGCATCAGCGGTTCGAAGACCGTCTTGATGGACTCCAGGCCGGTGATGGACAGCGCCCCCATGGTGGTGCCGTGGTAGGCGAGGTTCCGGCTCACCACCTTGACCTTGTCGGGCTTGCCCTTGAGCTTGAAGTACTGGCGGGCCAGCTTCCAGGCCGATTCGACGGCCTCGGATCCGCCGGTGGTGAAGAACACCCGGTTCAGGTCGCCGGGGGCCATCTCGGCCAGCTTCGCCGACAACTCGATGGCCGTCGGGTGGCCGTAGGTCCAGATGGGGAAGTAGCCCAGCGTGGCCGCCTGGTCGCCGGCCGCCCGGGCCAACTCGGGACGTCCGTGCCCCAGTTGGCTCACGAACAGCCCGGCCAGGCCGTCCAGGTAGCGGTTCCCCTGGGCGTCCCACACGTGGCAGCCCTGGCCCCGCTCGATGACCCGGGTCCCGTCGATGTCGTTCTTGAGGACGGAGAAGTGCCCCCAGAGGTGCCTCTCGGCCAGTTCGGCCAGCCGCTGGTGTTCGCTCATCGTCGGTTTCCCGTCATGTCGTCTGGTTCGTCGTTCGATTCCGGCCCACCAGCCGGAGAGGGGTGGCGGGCCGGGTCCACCCGGGCAGCGGGGCCGGGGGGGGGGGGGGGCCCCCCCCCCCCCCGCCCGGGGGGGGGGGGGGGGGGCCCCCCCCCCCCGGGGGGGGGGGGGGG
>CAYWBE010000211.1:0-3140 GCA_964456295.1 uncultured Candidatus Nemicrothrix sp. | reverse complement strand
CGACCGGGGGACGGTCCAGGGACGAGCCGGCCGGTGGCCGCTCGTCGTGGTCATCAGGTCTCCTGGGTGGCGCTGTGCTCCCGTGTTCGTCGGTCGAGGTCGCGTGCGCCCCGGAGGGGTCGTGCTCGGGACACCATCGGTCAGACGCCCCCACCGCTCAGGAAGACGTCGGCCACCGAGCGATCCATGTCGGCAGCCATGGCCGACCAGTTGGCGGCATCCCAGATCTCGACGGAATCGACCGCCCCGCACACCTTCACGTCGTGGCCCAGGGAGGCGAAGGCCCGGAGCCGTTCCGGGATCACGATCCGACCCTGGGCATCCGGCCGGACGATGCTCGACGCGTGGGCCACCTGGCTGCGTGCCCGCGACCCGACCTCGCCGGAGCGGACCTGCTCGCTCAACCGTTCGATCATCCGCTCGAAGCGTTCCGGCTCCCAGAGCGAGATGCAGCCGGCTCCCGGCGAGAGGTAGGCCGACTCGGTGAAGTGGCTGCGGAACCGGGCGGGCAGCACGAGACGGCCCTTGTCGTCCAGCGTGTGGTCGTGGGTTCCCACGAAGACCATGTCGATCCCTCCCTTCGGTCAATCCGCTTCCGTCGATGCGATGGGTCGGGGTCGGGGCGCCGGTCACGCCGGGCCTCCCCGGCAGCGGGTCCCCATTCCTCCCCACATCGCTCCACCTTAGCCCTCTTTGCCCCCCTCCATGCAACTAGCCCTCCACCAACCGCCCGGACCACCCGCCCCGGGGCGCGCGCGATCCGGAAATCTCCGGTTGACGGAACCGGGTTGCTCAACCAGCCCGGTCGAGCGCCCCCAGGAATGCCTCGAACAGGCCCTCGGGGCCGGGATCACCCGTGCCCGCCGGAATGCCCCCCACCGTGGCCACCACCTCGGCCATCACCTCGGCGCGAGGTTCCACCCCCAGCAGGTCGACCAGCGGTGCCACCGAATGGACCGCGGCGTCGGCACCGAACAGCACCGCACACTGGAAGCGGGCCCCGTGCCGGTCCCGACGCTGGCTGATCCCGACCACCTTGCGGTCCCCGCAGAGCACCTCACCGGCCGCACGACCCACGAAGCAGATCGCCCGGCCGGCCAGCCCGCACGCGTATCGCCCCCGATGGACGTCGGACTCCACGCCCAGCACGGACAACGCGTCGACCCAGACGCCACCCAACCAGGCCGACGAGCGTCCCACGTCGTCACTCCAGAACGGATCCCCACGCGGAATCAGGACGTCGACCCACAGCACCCCGTCGGGCCGCAGCAGCACCGCGCCACCACCGGACCGACGCCGGACCACGTCCAGGCCCGCCGATGCCGCACGGTCCGCCAGCTCCGGGAGGTTCCTCTGGCCGCTCCCCAGCACAACCGTGGCCCGGGACACCCGATGCCGGATGACCAGCCTCGCCGCGACCGCTCCCAGGGGTTGGTGTCCCTCGGCCACCGACCCCCCGGGGTACCGGACCTCCCACGCCGTCACGGGGTTCACCCCGGGAATCGTCGGGACCAGTCCAGCCACACCAGGACGTCATCCACCGACGGGACCGCTGCCGGATCCCCGTACTGGGTGGTGGCCCGGAACGCCGCATAGGACGACGCCGGCAGTGGCAGGAACGGCGGCCGCCGCCACCAGCCACGGCCGGCCAACCGACCCACCTGCCGGATGGCCGCCAGCCAGAGCCACGGCCGGACCAGCACGGCCAGGGCCACGCGGACATACCAGACAACGTTCACCAGCCCCGACCAATCCCGCCGCCGGACCCCCGGCAGGCGACCACGCGGGTCAGATCCGGCCGTCCTCGCCACGCCGGAACCGGTCGCGCATCCGGTCGCGGGCCCGGGCCCGGGTTCCCCCCACCGCATCGCGCAACGAGTTGGCCCGACCCGAGCCAGCCACCTGTCGCAGGCCGGTACGCCCCACCTGACGGGCATTGCGCTCGAGGCGCAACGCGGATCCCAACATCACCAGAAAGCCCACGAAGGCGAGCAGGTACGAGGTCGAGAGCGTGGTCACCATCAGGGTGACCCCGACCACGAAGCCCACCACTGCCCACTTCATGGATCGCAGCGGCTGGGTGTAGACGGTGGTCTCGCTCACCTCGCGGACCAGTCGGGGATCCGTCTCGGTGAGACGTTCCTCCATTTCGCTGAGGATGCGTTCCTCGTCTTCGGACAGTGGCACCCATCAAGCATCGCACAGGGGCGCGCGAGCGACAACGCGCTACGAACCCGATCGGCGTCGACCCGGGTCGGTCAGGTCTCCGGGCCCCACTGGCTCTCGCCGACCTCCTTGGGCCCCAGGTTCCCGGCCACCGCCGGACCGATGGCTCCCGTGCCGAACCGCTCCCGGATCCGGTCCACCGCCCCCTCGGCGTCCCGCCAACCGGGAGACCTCCCCTCGGGCGTCGCCACCTCCTCCAGGCGGAGCTGACGAACCGAACCGTCCTGCAGGTTGCCCAACGACACCCCCAGGAGCCGGACGCCGGGCGTGGTGTCCACCGAATCCAGCAGGAGGGTGGCCGCGGCGAGGATGTCCACGACGAGGTCGGACGGGTCGGCCAGCGTCCGGCTCCGCCCCACCGTCGTGAAGTCCGGATAGCGGACCTTGACCGACACCGTCCGGCCGACCACGCCGGCATCGCGCACCCGTCGGGCCACCGCATCGACCATCCGGACCAGATGGCGGCGGACGTCGGCCGGGTCGGCCAGATCGCGGGCGAAGGTCTCCTCGTGGCCGATGGACCTGGCGACCTGGTCGGGCTCCACCCGCCGGTCGTCGATCCCCCGGGCCAGACGCCACAGCTGGTTGCCCGCGGCCCGCCCCAGAGACGACACCAGGGTCTCGACCGGGAGGTCCCGGAGCTCGGCGATCGTCCGCACCCCGTACCGCTCCAGGCGCTCGAAGGTCCGGGGGCCCACCCCCCATACCGACTGGACGGGCAGGGGGTCCAGGAAGGCCTCCACGCCGTCGGCCGGCACCACCTCGACCCCCGTACCGGGTACCGGCCCCGACGTCCCGGCCCTCGGCTTGGCCCGACCACTGGCCAACTTGGCCAGGAACTTGTTGGGGGCCACCCCGACACTGCAGGTCAACGACTCCTCGTCCACCAGGTCCCGCCGGATGGCCGCCGCCAC
>CAYWBE010000210.1:0-3154 GCA_964456295.1 uncultured Candidatus Nemicrothrix sp. | reverse complement strand
CCATGAACCCGCAGATCCGCTTCGGCGAGGACCTGATGAGCCGGGTCTCCTACGTCATGATGAACCCGGGGGGCGAGGTCGAGTTGACCGACGCCGTCCGCAGCGCCCTCGACGACCTGGTGGGCGACCTGGTCGGCCTGGCCGACGCCACCCGCGACGAGGTCCTGGAACTGGTGCTGGTGGGCAACCCGGTCATGCACCACCTCTTCCTGGGCTACGACCCGACGCCGTTGGGCGTGGCCCCGTTCACCCTGGCCGTGGACGAGGCAATCGACCTGGGGGCCCACGAACTGGCCATCGACGTCCACCCGGCAGCCCGGGTCCACGTGCTGCCATGCATTGCCGGCCACGTGGGCGCCGACACCGCCGCGGTGGTGCTGGCCACCGGCCTGGGACAGGACCAGTCCCCGGGACCCGCCGAGGTCCGCCTGGTCGTCGACGTGGGAACCAACGCCGAGATCGTGCTGGACGGCCACGACCGGGTGCTCGCCGCGTCCAGCCCCACCGGTCCGGCCTTCGAGGGCGCCCAGATCAGTTCGGGCCAGCGAGCCACCCCGGGTGCCGTCGAACGGGTCCGCATCGACCCGGAGACCGGCGAACCACGCCTGAGAATCATCGGGGTCGACGCGTGGTCCGACGAGGACGGGTTCGCCGAAGCCGCAGCGGCCACCGGGGTGACCGGCATCTGCGGGTCGGGGATCATCGAGGTGGTGGCCGAACTCTGGTTGGCCGGACTCATGGACGCTGACGGAGTCATCGCCGGCGCAGGAACGAAGCCCTCGGACCGCCTCGAGGTCGACGGGCGGACCTTCTCCTACCTCCTCTTCGACCCGGCCGCGATGGGCCTCGACGGTGAGCGCCTACTGGTCACCCAGAACGACATCCGGGCCATCCAACTGGCCAAGGCGGCCCTGTACGCCGGCATCCGGCTCCTCATGGACCGACTGGGCGTCGACGCCATCGACCAGATCGGCCTGGCCGGGGCCTTCGGTAGCCACATCGACACCGTCCGGGCCACCGTGCTGGGCCTGGTGCCCGACTGCGACCCCGACCGGGTGACCAGCGTCGGCAACGCAGCGGGCGCCGGGGCGGCCATCGCCCTGCTCTCCGGGTCGGCCCGTCGGGCCATCGCCGACACCGTCGACCGCATCGAGAAGGTGGAGACGGCCCTCGAACCGGCGTTCCAGGGCCACTTCGTGGACGCCATGGCCGTCCCCCACCGGACCGCCGAGTATCCCCGACTGTCCACCCGGCTTACGCTTCCCGAGCGGCCGGCCCCGCAGGCCGCCGACGGTGAGCGGTCCGGGAGGCGACGTCGCCGCAACGACGCGGCGAGGAAGGACCAGACCCCATGAACGATCCGACCCCCGGCATGGAGAACCCCACGGACAGCGGGGCCACGGCACCATCGGGCCGCTCCGGTCGCCGCGGTGGTGGTCGGGCGGCCCGACAGGCCGCACGGTCGGAGGCCACCGCCGAGACCCGGGCCTTCCTGACCCGGACCATGGCCCCCTTCGAGGTGCTGTCCGCCGAGGGGCTCGAGACCATCGAGCACGCAGCCGACGCCATCCTCGCCGAGGTCGGCATCGACTTCCGCGACTATCCGTCGGCGCTCGCCCTGCTGGCCGACGCCGGAGCCGACGTGGACGGCGAGCGGGTTCGGTTCCCGCGGGGGATGTGCCGTCAGATCATCCAGGCCTCGGCACCCGCCACCTACACCCAGCACGGCCGCAACCCCAGCCGCAGCGTGCAGGTCGGCGGCGACGCCACGGTGCTGGTCCCGGCCTACGGGTCCCCGTTCGTCCACGACCTGGACGAAGGGCGCCGCTACGCCACCATCGAGGACTTCCGGAACTTCGTGAAGTTGGCCTACCTGCACCCCGGGCTCCACCACTCCGGGGGGACCATCGTCGAACCGGTGGACATCCCGGTCTCCAAGCGCCACCTGGACATGGTGTATTCCCACCTGAAGTACAGCGACAAGCCGTTCATGGGCTCGGTCACGGCCGCCGAGCGGGCCCAGGACTCCATCGACCTGGCCGGCTTCGTATTCGGTACCGACTTCGTCCAGCAGAACACCGTGATGACCAGCCTCATCAACGCCTCGTCACCCATGGCCTGGGACGCCACCATGCTGGGAGCCGCCGAGGCCTACGCCCGGTCCAACCAGGCCACCATGATCAGCCCGTTCATCCTGGCCGGCGCCATGGCCCCGGTGACGGTGGCCGGCGTGGCCGCCCAGACCCTGGCCGAGGCGATGGCCGGCATCACCTTCGTGCAGCTGGTGAACCCCGGGGCCCCCGTGGTGTTCGGATCGTTCGCCAGCTCCATGTCCATGCAGACCGGCGCCCCCACGTTCGGCACACCGGAGCCGGCCCTCGTGCTCTACACGGTGGCCGCCCTGGCCCGACGCCTCGGCGTGCCCTTCCGCTCGGGCGGCAACCTGTGCGGGTCCAAGGTGCCCGACGCCCAGGCGGCCAGCGAGTCCATGTCGACGTTCATCCCGTCCCTCATGGCCGGCGTGAACTTCATGCTCCACTCGGCCGGCTGGCTGGAGGGCGGCCTGGCCATGGGCTACGAGAAGTTCATCATCGACGCCGACCAGTGCAACCTGGCGGCCACCTTCGTCAGGGGAGTCGACCTGTCCGACAACGGGCTGGCCCTGGACGCCATCCGGGAGGTCGGACCGGGCCAGCACTTCCTGGGCACCGCCCACACCCTGGCCAACTTCGAGACGGCCTTCGCCCGGTCCGACGTGGCCAACAACGACTCGTTCGAGCAGTGGGCCGAGGACGGCAGCCTGGAGGCGCCCCAGCGGGCCAACGGCATCTGGAAGCAGATGCTGGCCGACTACGAGGCACCCCCGCTGGACGAGGCGACTGACGAGGCCATGCTCGACTTCATCGCCCGCCGCAAGGAGGTCATCCCCGACGAGTTCGGGTGAGTCGACCTTTCCTGAGATTGGTGATTCTTTCCACCCAGTAGGCCCATTCCCCGTCCCTGACTACACTCCCCGGGGCCGTCGACGACCGTCCGCCGCGACAGTCGCCACGGCCCCCGCATCGAATCCAACCGAAGCACCCCCCCCCACAACGGAGCCCAGAAGAACAATGTCGTTCCCCTCTGACCTCGAGATCGCCCGCGGCGCCAACCT
>CAYWBE010000209.1:0-3190 GCA_964456295.1 uncultured Candidatus Nemicrothrix sp. | reverse complement strand
ACTCCTCGAACAGGTGGCTGGTGTTGACCTGCTTGTAGTCCCGGAAGGTGGACAGGAGGCCGATGCCCACGTTGATGGTGCCGTTGCCCACCGGGAAGATCCAGCCGTAGCCCGGCATGGCATTGCCCTCGCGGTCCCGGACGTCCAGGGACGACTCGATCCACGGGTCGTCGTGCAGTGGGCTCTCGAAGTAGCCCCGGATGGCCATGCCCATCGGGAAGGCCCGGTCGCGCACCGTGCCCAGGGCACGACCGAAGCGGGAGTTGGCGCCGTCGGCCACCACCACGTGACGGGCCCGGATCTCCCGTTCGGCGCCCGAGGCCTTGTCCAGTACCACGGCACCACCGATGGCGCCGGTCGGCGCACCGTCTGTCGCGTCGATGGGCCGCACGGCCTCGGTGCCCTGCAGGAGGGTCGCCCCGGCGGTCACCGCGTGGTCGGCCACGAAGGCATCCAGGTCGCAGCGTCGGACCACGTAGCCGTAGGACGGAAAGGTGGAGTGGTCCGGCCAGGCCATCTCGAGCGTCCGTCCGTGGGCGATGGCCCGCAGGCCTTCGAACCGGTGGTACCGCTCGAGGGTGGACCTGAGGCCCATCTCCTCGAGTTGGTGGACGGCCCGAGGCGTCAGCCCGTCACCGCAGGTCTTGTCGCGGGGAAAGGTCTTGCGTTCGACGACCACCACGTCGAGGCCGTGGGTGGCCGCCCAGTAGGCGGTCGCCGCACCGGCCGGTCCGCCGCCGACGATCAGCAGGTCGTGGACGTGGTCGGAGGGAAGGGACTCGCTCACCGGTTCTCCTCGGGGCCCCGGGGGGAGCCGGGGGCTCAGTGCCCGCCGTCGTCCTCGTGGGCGACGGCGTCGAGGATGGCCTGGATCTCGTCGATGGTCACCGTGGCCGGGTCGAGGTGGCCGTGCAGGTCGATGTCGCCCAGGTGCACCGCATGGTCGATGGCCTCGGCCAGCGCGGCGTCGTCATCGGAACCCGACAGGCGGGCCCGCTCGTGGAGCACCACGCCGATCAGCTCCTGGGTGGTCAGCACGTCGGCCCAGCCCGGCATGCCACCCTCGACGATGCGGCCGCGGCCGGCGTCGCCGTAGTGGTTGCCGAGGCCGAACGCATCGGACCCCTTGGCCACCCACTCGATGTGGGCCGCGGTGGTCGGGAAGGTGACGAGCACCTCGCCGTCGGCCAGGGCGTAGCCGCTTCCGCCCGCGCCGGTGGCGCCGTGGCAACTGGCGCAACGGGCCTCGTAGACATGCGAGCCCTCGGCCAGGACGCCGGTGGCCTCCTGCGGGGGGCGCTCGAGGGTGCCGACGTAGGAGATGGCCCAGATGGGGAGCAGAAGGAGCGCGCTGGCGACCCACCACGGGATCGTCTTGCGGGCCCGGGCAGCAGCCACGTAGGGAGGCACGGGGGCCGGGGGTGCCTCGACCACCGGTGCCGGGGCGGTCCCGGCGGCCGGAGTGGCCGGGGTGGCAGCAGCGGCCTCGGCGGGGGCGTCGGCTGCCGGGGCCTCGGCGCCGGTGGCCTTGGCCTTGGCGGCCTGGGCCCGCTTCAGGAGGTGCTCGGGGATCTCGGTCAACGTGGGCTCCGGAGGAGTCTGACGGTGCGGTGGGAGTCGTGGTTCCGGTCGACGGTGAGGCCGAACCGGACCGGGACCCCGGTCTCGGACAGGGGCAGGTTAGCGGGTGTGCCGGGTCGCGGGCGCGCCCGCTGTCGGCCGCCGGGCCACGTCGCGGTCAGGCCGTGGGTCGGGTCCGGTGGAGGTGGCCGATCCGGTTGGACGCGTGGTAGAAACGCCCACCGGATCGCCGCCGCGGTCCGACCGGATCCCACCGGGTCGACCGTCGGTTGGAATGGCTGGGCGACGGTCGTCGTGGTGGATGTCCAACCGTTAGCATGGTGCCCGCACCGCTTGTGCACCTTTTCACGAAGTCCACTTGAGCCACTGAGGGAGGGCCTGGATCGATGGTCGCATTCGTGACATCCATCGTCGTGCTGCTGATCCTCCTGGGCGGCGTGGACTGGTACCGGAAGCGCACGCCGGCCGACAAGGACTTCACGTGGGGCGAGGCCATGCTCTTCGCCACCTACGTCTTCTTCGTGCTGTGGTGGGTGTACGGCGTGGTGCCCCACCAGTGGCTGACCTGGGCCGACAGCGAACTCAACTGGCGCCCCGACCGCTTCATGATCGGCCCGGAACTCCCGTGGACCGGGGACCAGGGCATCGTCGAGTGGGCCCTGCCGTTCACCATGACCTACAGCGTCATCCGCGACCTGGTGGCCGTGGTCATCTACGGCATCGCCCTGGGCGGCAACGTCGTGATGTGGGGTCAGTGGCAGAACCGGGGCAAGGTCGACGACGCACCGAAGCCCACGTCCGAGTACGGCCGTCCGCTCATCCGAGAGGGGGCCGGCGCATGAGCGTCACCGACGCCAACCCCCCGCATCCCACGTTCGTCGACGACTACGTCCTGCGCGAGGTCGACGCCGACTGGATGACGACCAACAACCGGGTCAAGCAGTTCATCCACATCGACCAGGCCGAGTGCATCATGTGCGAGGGCTGCGTGGACATCTGCCCGTGGAAGTGCATCCACATGGTCTCACCCGATGCGGTGGCCGAGTCGGTGGGCACCGAGCAGCCGGGCGTCGATCCGAGCGACCACGTGATCTTCACCATCGACGACGACGTGTGCACCCGCTGTGCCCTGTGCGTCGACCGCTGCCCGACCGGCGTGATCATCCTCGGGAAATGCAGCGATGCACCGGCCGAGGGCGACGCCCACCAGCGGACCAACACCCACGGCTACGGCTACGGAATGCGGCTGGGCTGAGTGGACATGAACGAACGAACGACGGTTTCACAGGAGAGCGGACACCGTGGCTGACGACAAGAAGCCGGCCGGCCAGGCGCTGCAGGAGCAGCTCGGCCAGTTGACCGACCAGGTTCAGGGCTCGCAGGCCTGGAGCTCGATCTTCCGACCGGGCTCGATCTTCCGGAAGGGCTACAACGACAGCCCACGGAACCGGTCCTACGTGATCATGAACAGCGTGCTGTACCACCTCCACCCGGTGAAGGTGAAGCGACACGCCGTGAAGGTCAGCTACACCCTCTGTCTGGGTGGGCTGTCGTTCTTCCTGTTCATCCTGCTCACGGTCACCGGCATCTTCCTGATGTTCTTCTACCG
>CAYWBE010000208.1:0-3193 GCA_964456295.1 uncultured Candidatus Nemicrothrix sp. | reverse complement strand
GACCGGGACGTCCCGGCCATCGACGAACGCTGAGGGCCGACCCGCAGAACCCGCTGCCCCGCAGCGGACCCGCCGCTCAGGCGGGACGCACCCCCAGCAGGATCTTCCCCACGCTGGCGTTGGTCTCCATGTAGCGATGCGCCTCGGCCACCTCGTCGAGGTCGAACCGGCGGTCGACCACCACGGTGAGGCGACCGTCCTCGAAGCCCGGGACCACCTGGTCCTCAAAGGCCCGACTGACGGCCACCTTCTCGGCCAACGACCGGGACCGCAGCGTCGTGCCGATCAGCGTGGCCTTCCTGAAGAGCATCTTGGCCAGGCCGAAGGTGGCCGTGCCTCCGCCCATCACCCCGACCTGGACGATGGTTCCACCGGTGGCCAGGCAGTCGAGGTTCCGGTCCAGGTAGTCGCCGCCCACCACGTCGAGCACCACGTCAACGCCGTCCGGGGCGTGGGCGGCCACCTCTGCCGCCCATCCCGCCGGACCGTCGGTCGACCGGTCCACGGCCAGTGCGGCTCCCAGGCCACGACACACGTCGAGCTTGCCGGCCGACGCGGTGGCGACGGCCTCGGCACCCACCAGGCCGCACAGCTGGATGGCGGCGGTGCCGACACCCGAGGCCCCGGCGTGGACCAGCGCCGTGCCGCCGGCCACCAGGCCACCCTGGAGGACCAGGGCGTCCCAGGCGGTGACGAACACCTCGGCCAGGCCCCCGGCCACGTCCAACGGCACGCCGTCGGGCACGCGGACCGCCTGGTCCTCGTGGACCACGAGCCGCTCGGCGTACCCGCCGCCGCCCACGATCCCCATCACGGCGTCGCCCACCGACCAGCGGGAGCAACCCTCGCCGAGGACGGCCACCCGACCGGCGAACTCCAGGCCGGGAACCTCGAACTCCATGGGCGGGCCGGGATAAAGGCCCATGCGCTGGAGCAGGTCGGCCCGGTTCAGGGCGGTGGCCACCACGTCGACCACCAGCTCACCGGGTCCCGGCTCCGGGTCCGGGACCTCCCGAACGGCCAGGACCTCCGGCCCCCCGTAGCCATCGAGGACGACGGCCCGCATCAGCGGCTCTTCTTGAGGTCGGCGTAGGGGGCGTCCTTGTCGACCCGCGGCTCCCCGGGCAGCCCCAGTACCCGTTCGCCCACGATGTTGCGCTGCACCTCGTCGGTGCCGCCCCGGATGGACATGGACGGTGCAGTCAGGAACTCCAGATGGCCGTCGCCGTCGGCCAGCATCCCCGCGGCACCCGACAGGTCCTTGCCCAGATAGGCCCGGGCCTTGAAGGCGGCCACGCTGCGCAGCTTGGCCCCCGAACCCGACGGGCCCGGTGACCCACCCCCACCGGACCCGGCGGCCGCCCGGGCCACCGTCAACTGGTTGACCCGGTGCAGGATGAATGCCCGGACGGCCCGCTGTCGGGCTACCGGATCGGACAGGTGGCCGGCGAACCGCCACTCCTCCAACCATGACGGCAGGCCATGTTCCTCGTCGTCACCGCCACCGAAGGCCCGGCCTCCGATGGTGGCCCGCTCGTGGGCCAGCGTCTCGACCGTCAGGCCCCAACCGGCCCCCAGTTCGCCGATGCGGTCCGCGTCGGGGACCCGCACGTCGGACACGAACACCTCGGTGAAGTGCCGGTCGCCGTTGATCTGCTCGAGGCCACGCACCTCCACGCCGGGCGCCGTCATGTCCACGGCGAACATGGTCAGGCCCCGGTGCTTGGCCACCGAGGCGTCGGTACGGGCCAGGCACATTCCCCAGCGGGCGTAGGCGCCCCGCGACGTCCAGACCTTGGAACCGTTCAGGACCCACTCGTCGCCGTCCCGCTCGGCACGCATCCCGGCGTTGGCCAGGTCGGAACCGGCATCGGGTTCGGAGAACATCTGGCACCAGATCTCCGAGCCGTCGGCAATGGGGCGCAGCCAACGGTCCTGCTGGTCGGGCGACCCCCGGTCCAGTAGCACCGGTCCCACCAGGTTGAGGCCCACCCCGTACGGATAGAGGTCGGCCACGTCGTAGTCGCCCATCGCCGTGTCGATCCGGGCCGCCTCGGAGGCATCGGCACCGCGTCCACCGTGGCGGGTCGGCCAGGTCGGGACCATCCAGCCCCCGTCGACCAGCACCTCGAGGAACCGACGACCCGCTTCGAGGTCGTCACTGCCCGCACCCAGCACCGTGCCCGACGCATCCCTGTCCCGAGCCTCCAGCAGGGCGCCGAGCGCCGCGTGGATGTCCTCGGAGGTCAGCCCTCCCGGGCACCGGTCGTCATCGGCCATCGGCGCATTCTGCCCGCCCGGCCCCCCCTGCGTGCAGTCCACCCGACCATGATGGGGTAATGCCCGACCTCCTCGATGCCGCCACCGCAGTCCTTCCCGACGTCGTCTCCCTACGGCGCGACCTCCACCAGCACCCCGAACTGGGACTGGACAACCCGGCCACCCAGGCCAGGGTGATCGACGCCCTGTCCGGCCTGGGACTCGACGTCCGCACCGGCACCGGCGCCACCTCGGTGGTGGCCGACCTGGTCGGCCGGGGGGACGGCCCGACAGTGCTACTCCGGGCCGACACCGATGCCCTGCCCATGACCGAGGACACCGACCTTGAGTTCCGATCCACCATCGAGGGCCGGGCCCACGCCTGTGGGCACGACGCCCACACGGCGATGCTGGTCGGAGCGGCCCGGATCCTCTCGGAGTGGCGGGGCGAGGTCACCGGCCGGGTCCGGTTCATGTTCCAACCCGGCGAGGAGGGCTTTGCCGGCGCCCGGGTGATGATCGACGAAGGCGTGCTCGATGGCGTCGATCGGGCGTTCGCCCTGCACATCAGCCCCAACCAGCGGATCGGGACCGCCTCGTGTCGGGCCGGGGCGCTGCTGGCCGGCGACACGTCCATCACCTGCACCATCACCGGTCGAGGCGGCCACGCCTCGGCCCCCCACCGGGCCACCGATCCCATCCCGGCCACCGCGGCCGTCATCACCGCCCTCCAGACCGCCGTGACCCGTGAAGTCGACGTCTTCGACCCGGCGGTCCTGACCATCGCCCACCTGGTGGCCGGCACGACCACCAACGTGATCCCCGAGACGGCGTTCTTCGAGGGGACGATCCGCTGCATCTCGGAACACACCCGGAAGCGGATCCGCGAGGTGGTGGCCCGGACCATCCACGGGGTGGCCGAGGCCCACGGCTG
>CAYWBE010000207.1:0-3199 GCA_964456295.1 uncultured Candidatus Nemicrothrix sp. | reverse complement strand
TCGCGGATCCTGGTCACCAACGGCGGCAAGCACGCCGTGTACAACACCTGTGCCGCGGTGTTGAACCCCGGTGACGAGGTCCTGCTGCCCGCGCCCTACTGGACCACCTACCCGGAGTCCATCGCCCTGGCCGGCGGCACGCCCGTGCCCCTGCCCACCGACACCGCCTCGGGCTTTCGGGTCACCGTCGACCAGTTGGAGGCGGCCCGCACCCCGAACACCAAGGCGCTGTTCTTCGTGTCCCCGTCCAACCCGACGGGGGCGGTGTACCCGGCCGAGGAGATCGCGGCCATCGGCCGCTGGGCCGTCGAGCACGGGATCTGGGTGTTCGCCGACGAGATCTACGAGCACCTGACCTACGACGACCACGTCCACCACTCCATGCGGGCGCTGGTCCCCGAGATCGACGACCACTTCGTGGCCATCAACGGCGTGGCCAAGACGTACGCCATGACCGGGTGGCGGGTCGGGTGGATGATCGGTCCGGCCGACCTCATCAAGGCGGCCGGCAACCTCCAGTCCCACGGCACCAGCAACGTGGCCAACGTGTCCCAGCGGGCCGCCCTGGCCGCGGTGTCCGGCGACCTCACCGCGGTGGCCGACATGCGGGCCTCCTTCGACCGCCGCCGGCAGACCATGACCGCGATGCTGCGGGCCATCGACGGCGTCGACCTGCTGACGCCCCAGGGCGCCTTCTACGCCTTCCCCGACCTCACGGCCTTCCTGGGTCGGGAGGTCGCCGGGCGGGTGTCCAGCACCACCTCCGAGCTGGCGGCCGTCGTCCTCGAGGAGGCCAAGGTGGCCATCGTGCCCGGCGAGGCCTTCGGCTCGCCCGGCTACGCGCGGCTGTCCTTCGCCCTGGGCGACGACGACCTGGTCGAGGGCCTGACCCGGCTGGGTGACCTGCTGGCCGGCTGAGCCCGGCCCGGGACTGACCATGGCGGTCCTGCCGTACGGCTCGTGGCCGTCGCCCATCACGGCCCGGACGCTGGTGTCCGGCGCATCCGGGCTGGGCGAGGTGGTGGTCGACGGTTCCGGTGGCGACGAGCACGTCTGGTGGGCCGAGTCGCGGCCCGACGAGGGCGGACGAACGGTGGTCGTGTGCCGGACCCCCGATGGGGCGGTGGTCGACGCCGTTCCCGAGGGGGTCGACGTCCGGACGGGCGTCCACGAGTACGGCGGAGGGGCCTGGTGGGTGGCCGACCGGGTGCTGGTGCACGCCGACCGGTCCGACGAGCGCCTGGTCCGGCGGGACCCCGACGGTGGCCGGGTCGTCCTGACCCCCGAGCCGGTGGTGCCCAGGGGCCTGCGGTACGCCGACGGTCGGACCACGCCCGATGGGCGTTGGTTCGTCTGCGTCCGGGAGGACCACGGCGACGGGACCGGCGAGCCGGCCAACGAGGTGGTGGCCGTGCCCATGGACGGGTCGCAACTGGTCGAGGTACTGGTGTCGGGCCCCGACTTCGTGTCGAACCCCCGGGTCTCGCCCGATGGTCGCCGCCTGGCGTGGATCCAGTGGGACCACCCGGACCTGCCGTGGGACGACACCGAACTCCGGGTGGCCGACCTGTCGGTCGACGGGCGCCTCGGCGACGTCCGTCGGGTGGCGCCGGGGTCGGGGGAGTCGTTCTTCCAGCCCGAGTGGCGGGCCGACGGGGTGCTCCACGTGGTCACCGACCGGGACGGCTGGTGGCACCTGTACCGGGTCGACCTGCCGGCCGACGAGTTGGAGCAGTTGACGGCCGGGACGTTCGAGGTGGCCACCCCGCAGTGGGTGTTCGGCCTGTCCCGCTACGCCCTGGTGGGCGACGACGTGTGGTTCGCCCGGCGCGACGGCGGGGTGGACCGCCTCGCCGTGCTGGCCGCCGACGGCACGATGGTCGACGTCGAGCCCCTGCCCGCCCGGCACCCGGACCAGTCACCGGCCACCTCGATCGGGTCGCTGGCCGCCTACGGCGACGGGGTGGTCCTGGTGGCTGCCTCGTGGACCACCGAACCGGCGGTGGTGGCCGTCACCCGGCAGGGGAGCGAGGTGCTGCGACCGCCACGCGACCTGGGGCTGGACCCCGGGTGGCTCCCGGTGCCCTCTCAGGTCTCGTTTCCCACCTCGGATCCGACCGGGGCAGGTGAACGGGCCCATGCCGTCGTGTACCCGCCCACCAGCCCCGACCACGAGGCACCGGTCGGTGAGCGGCCGCCCCTGGTGGTGCTGGTCCACGGCGGTCCGACCGGGTCGGTCCGTACCCAGCTGCAGTTGGCCATCGCCTTCTGGACCAGCCGGGGCTTCGCGGTGGCCGACGTCGACTACCGCGGTTCCACGGGCTACGGACGTCCCTACCGGCACCGCCTACGCGGCGGGTGGGGCGTGCTGGACGTCGAGGACTGCGTGGCCGTGGCCCGGTTCCTGGCCTCCGATGACCGACCGGAGGCCGACCGGGTCGACGGCGACCGGCTGGCCATCCGGGGCGGGAGCGCCGGCGGGTTCACCGTGCTGGCCGCCCTGACCTTCCACGACGTGTTCACCGCCGGAGCCAGCCGGTACGGCATCGGGGACCTGGCCGCCCTGGCCGCCGACACCCACAAGTTCGAGGCCCGCTACCTGGACCGCCTGATCGGGCGGTGGCCGGCCGATGAGGCCGTCTATCGGGAGCGGTCGCCCATCCATCACGTGGACCGCCTGGCCACGCCCCTGCTGCTGCTCCAGGGATCCGAGGACCGGGTGGTCCCACCGGCTCAGGCCCACGCCATGGCCGCCGCGTTGTCCGAACGCGGCGTGCCCCACGAGCTGATCGAGTTCGGCGACGAGGGTCACGGGTTCCGGAAGGCCGACAACGTGGTGCGGGCCCTGGAGGCCGAGCTGGCCTTCTTCGCCGACCGGTTCGGATTCGAGGCCCACACCTGACGAAGGCCCACCGCCCGTACCTGACAGGAGTGTGTGAGAGGGATCGCACACCGAAAGGACTGGGCTGGCCGGCCGCTGTCCGGCTGGCCGGTCGTGGGGCGGGTTGCGAGGGCCGGGGGTGTCCCGTCTACACTGGGTGACGATGCGACCGGTTCTCGACCTCCTGCTGCTGACCTAGGGCGAACGCCCCACATACGCGTTCGCCCGAACCTCCTGCGCCCTCCGGGCCAGGGGGTTTCCTGCTTTTCAGGGTCGGGTTCCGGTTCCACCCGCCAGACAGACCATCAAGACAGACCA
>CAYWBE010000206.1:0-3217 GCA_964456295.1 uncultured Candidatus Nemicrothrix sp. | reverse complement strand
CCCAGGGCCAGGACCACGTCGGCCTGGGCGATGAGCTTCATGGCCGCCTTGGAGCCCTGGTAGCCCAGCGGGCCGCACCACTGCGGGTGGCTGGCCGGGAAGGAGTCGTTGTGCAGGTAGCTGTTGACCACCGGGCATCCCAGGCGCTCGGCCAGGGCGACGGCCTCGGCCACCGAGTCGCCCATGACCACGCCGCCACCGGCCACCATGACCGGGAACTCGGCGGCAACCAGCATGTCGGCCGCTTCGTTCAGGCTGGCGTCACCACCCGGACCGCGGTCCAGACGCATGGGCTCGGCGATCTCCACGTCGATGTCGCCGTAGAAGCGGTCGCGGGGGATGTTCAGTTGGGTCGGGCCGATCTCCGACATGGCCCGGTCGAAGCAGCGGGCCGTGATCTCGGCCATGCGGTGCTCGTTGGCGATGTGGCCCTGGTACTTGACGAACTCCTGGAACATCGGGAGCTGGTTGGCCTCCTGGAAGCCGCCCAGGCCCTGGCCCATGGTGCCGGTCTCCGGGGTGATCATGACCACCGGGCTGTGGGCCCAGAAGGCGGCCGCGATGGCCGTCACGCAGTTGGAGATGCCGGGGCCGTTCTGGCCGATGACCACGCCGTGGCGGCCGCTGACCCGGGCGTACCCGTCGGCCATGTGGGCCGCGCCCTGCTCGTGGACCACCGGAACCAGGCGGATGCCGGCCGGGGCGAAGATGTCCATGGCGTCCATGAACGCCGAGCCCATGATGCCGAAGGTGGTGGTGACGCCGTTGGCCACCATCGTCTCGACGAAGGCCTCGCTGGGGGTCATGCGGGTCATGGGTGCACTCCTGTTGCCGGTCTGCGGGTGGGGGTTCGATCAGACGTGCGCCGACGGGCGGGGCCGGACGCGGTGAAGTGAGAGCCTATAACTGATCCGTGAGACTGTCTAGACCGCGGGCGGCTCGGGAAGGCCCGGGGTGCGGTAACCGTCATCGCTCCAGAGGATCGGGAAGTGCTCCTCGTCCATCAGGTCGTCGCCAGCGTGGGCGTACCGGGTGTAGATCGGCCCGTTGCCCTCGGCGAACCCCGGACGGTGGAAGCAGGCCTCGCTGCTGGCGCAGTGCAGCACGAGGGTGCGGCGGTGCACGTCGGACCGGTTGGCGTCCGACCCGTGCCACGTCCAGCCGTGGTGGAACGATCCACCCCCGGCCGGCACCTCGACGGGGACCACCTCGGGCACCAGCCCTCGGCCGCCCGGCCCCTCGGCAGCCGCCGCGACCTCCATGGGGGCCCGGTGGTCGTCCGGGGCGTGGAACTCCATGGGCGGCTCGGCGCCGGTGGCCCACCGGTGTGATCCCCGGGCGAAGCACACCGTCCCACCGGCGGCCGTGGTGGCATCCAGGGCGATCCAGCAGGTGGCCATCTCCCGGGGCCGGTACCAGCCCAGGTAGGCGTTGTCGCGGTGGAACCCCACCGACCGGGCCCCCGGCGGCTTCCACAGCACGTTGTCCTGGATGATCCGCGCCCCCGGCCACCCGGCCAGGCGGGCCAGCGCCTCGCCGAACCTCGGGTCCAGCACCACGGCGGCCACCAACCGGTCGGCCTTCCAGGCGTTGCAGAGCTGGCGGGTCAGCGTCGGGTCGCCGGTCCCCTCCTGCCAGTTGACCTCGTCGGGTGGTACCCCGGTCTCGAAGTCGCCCCGGAACAACCGGTCGAACCGCTCCCGGAGGGCTTCCACCACCCCGTCGCCGACCAGCCGGTCGACCAGGGCGAACCCGTCGGCGTGGAACCGCGCGTCGGCGACCCGCACGGTCAGGTGGTGAGGACCTCGTCGAGGCGGGCCAGCACGGCCACGCACGCCTCGAGGTCGGCCACCTCGACGAACTCGTCGGGACGGTGAGCCACCGCGATGTCGCCCGGCCCCCACACCACCGACGGGATCCCGGCCGACTGGTACAGCCCGGCCTCGGTGCCGTAGGCCACCACGCCGACGTCGGTCTCGCCGCCCAGCAGGTCCCGCATCAGCTCGAGGGCCGGCGAGGCCTCCACCCACTCCAGGCCGTCGATCTCGCACACCACCTCGGTCTCGATGGACGCCCCGGGATGGACGGTGCGCATCTTGGCCAGCAACTCGGCCTCCACGGCGGCCATCCGCTCCTTCACGAAGCCGGCGTCGCTGCCCTGCACGGGTCGCATCTCCCAGTCGAACGAGCAGTCGGCGGCCACCGTGCACCGGGCCAGCCCCCCGCCGACCACCCCGACGTTGGTGGTGGTGTGCGGCGGTTCGAACCGGCTGTCGGCCGGCGCCCGCCCGGCCAGCTCGGCGCCCAGGTCGAGCAGCCCACCGATCCACCGGGTGGCGTGGTGCACGGCGCTGACCGCCTCGGTGGGTCGCGAACTGTGCCCGTTCATGCCGGTGACCGTGGTCGTGTACTCGTAACAACCCTTGTGGGCGCCGACGACCTGCAGGCCGGTCGGCTCGCCGACGATGGCCGCCGCGGGCCGGGGGTGGTCGCCGAGCGAGTCGATGAGGATGGGGGCGCCGTGGAAGCCGTCCTCCTCGTCGAAGGTGAGCGCCACGTGGACCGGCCGGATCAGGTCGAGCGCCGCGAACCGGGGGACGAGGGCCAGCACGCAGGCCACGAACCCCTTCATGTCGGCCGTGCCCCGCCCGTACACCCGGTCGCCGACCCGGGTAGCGGTGAACGGCGGGGTGGCCCAGTCGGCCTCGTCCACGGGGACGACGTCGCTGTGGCCGGCCAGCATCACCCCACCGTCGACGGCCGGGCCGATGGTGGCGAACAGGTTGGCCTTCGTCCCCGTCTCGTCGTGGGTCAGCGCAATGTCGGTGCAGTGGGGCCGGAGCATCCCGACCACGTGGTCGATCAGGTCCACGTTCGGGGTGAGGGCCACCGAGTCGAAGGCCACCAGGTCGTCGAGGATCCCGAGGACCTCCTCGGTGGGGGGAACGGCGACGGCCACGGCTGCCTCAGCCCTTCACGTGCAGCGCCCGCGGCACGTCGGCCAGCGGCTCGCCCGGTCCGTCCTCGACCACCACGAAGCTCTCGGTGATCTCCAGGCCCCACGTGTCCATCCAGAGGCCCGGCATGAAGTGGAAGGTCATGCCCGGCTCGAAGACGGTCTCGTCGGTGTCGCGCAGCGAGATGGTCCGCTCCCCCCAGTCAGGCGGGTAGCTGATGCCGATCGGGTAGCCGCAGCGGCCCTCCTTGTGGAAGCCGG
>CAYWBE010000205.1:0-3226 GCA_964456295.1 uncultured Candidatus Nemicrothrix sp. | reverse complement strand
TCATCACGGGCGTCATCAAGGCCAACATCCCTGCCCGGCTGGCCTTCGCCGTGTCCAGCCTCGCCGACAGCCGGGTGATCCTCGACCAACCGGGGGCCGAACGGCTGGTGGGCCGGGGCGACATGCTCCTGCTGGGTCCCAGTTCGAGCGTGGCCCAGCGCATCCAGGGTGCATGGGTGGACGAGAACGAGGTCCGCCAGGTGGTCGAGTCCTGGGTGGCCCAGGCCCGGGAGGCCGCTGAGGCGGCCGCCGATCCGGTCACCGGCGATCCGCTGGCCCCGGTCGGCGACCGGTCGGCAACCGACCCGACGGGTGATCCCACGGCCGGTCCGGCGCCCGGTCCCGTCACCGAGGACATCACCGCCGACTCCTCCCGGCCGGCCGCCGTCAGTGAGGCCGGTGGCGACGACGAGTTGTTCGACGAGGCCCGCCGCCTGGTGGTGACCAGCCAACTGGGCTCCACCTCGATGCTGCAGCGCAAGCTGCGGGTCGGCTTCGCCCGGGCCGGGAGGCTCATGGACCTGCTGGAGGAGGCTGGGGTGGTCGGACCGTCCACCGGGTCCAAGGCCCGCGAGGTGCTCGTCGCCCCCGAGGAGCTCACCGACCTCCGGGAGCAGGGCTTCTAGCTCCCACGGGTTCCACGGTCAGGGTGGTTGAGTACCCTCGATCCGTGGACGTCCTGTTGGCCCTCGTCGTGTTGGCCGGTGGGCTGGCACTGCTGATGGTGGCCGCCGACCGCTTCGTGGCCGGGGCATCGGACCTGGCGGCCCGCCTCCGGGTGCCCCCGATCGTCATCGGCGCCATCGTCCTGGGCTTCGGCACCAGCGCACCCGAGCTGGTGGTGTCGACGATGGCTGCCGCCCAGCACGAGGTCGACCTCGGTCTGGGCAACATCGTCGGATCCAACGTGGCCAACCTGACCCTGGTGCTCGGCACGGCGGCCCTCATCCGACCCATCGACCTGCCGACCGGCACCAAGCGGCGTGCCCTGGTCTGCCTGGTGTCCGTCGCCCTGTTCGGCTGGCTGGTCCAGGGCTCGGCGTCGATCGGCGAGGGCATCGTGCTGCTGGTGACCATGGTGCTGGCCCTGACCCTCCTGGTCCGGATGGACACCGACGAGGTGGCGGTGCCCGACCCGGAAGCGGTCGGTTCGCTGGGTACGGCCTGGGTGCTGACCATCGGTGGCCTGGTGTTGACGGTGGCTTCGGCCCAGGCCGTGGTGTGGGCGGCCACCGACGTGGCCGAACGGGTCGGCCTGGCCCACGGGTTCGTCGGCTTCTCGCTCGTCGCCCTGGGGACGTCACTGCCCGAGCTGGTCACCGTGATCGCCGCGGCCCGTCGCGACGAGTCGGGCCTGATCGTCGGGAGCCTGCTGGGTTCCAACGTGTTCAACAGCCTGGCCGTCGGCGCCGGCCTGTTCCTGGCCGGGGACGGCGTGGTGACCGACGTGGACCTCCAGACCCGGGGCTCGATCGCCGCGATCGTGGTGGCCGGCGTGGTGGTGGTGGCCATGCGGACGGTGGGGCGCAACCGGCTCGTCCGGGCCGAGGGCGTCGTGCTGCTCGGTGGGTACCTCGCCGTCATGGCCCTGCTGGCCACCTCGGCCGGAGCCTGACCCGCTCCCCATGACCCGTCTTCTGTGACATGACCGGCACCTACCACCTGGTCACGCTGGGCTGTCCCAAGAACCAGGTCGACTCCGACAAGCTGGCCGGCACGCTGGCTGCCGACGGGATGCGGGCCGTGGATGGCGCGGACGAGGCCGACCTGATCGTGGTCAACACGTGTGCCTTCGTCGACGAGGCCCGCCGTGAGTCCATCGACACCGTCCTGGCCCTGGCCGACGAACGCCGTGACGGCGCCCGCCTGGTGGTCACCGGCTGCATGGCCGAGCGCTACGGCGACGAGCTGGCCGAGGCCCTCCCGGAGGTCGACCGGGTGGCCGGATTCGGCGTACCGGTCACCCTGGGCAGGAAGCCCGGGGCCGGTCCGGAGACGGCCCCGGCCCCGTCGTTCGACCTCCTGAACCTGCCCCGGCCGGCGTCGGCTCGTCCGTGGGCCTACGTGAAGGTGGCCGAGGGGTGCGACCGGGCCTGTGGGTTCTGTGCCATCCCGACCTTCAGGGGGCCCCAGCGCAGCCGGTCCATGGACGACGTGCTGGCCGAGGTCGACGCCCTCGACGCCCGGGAGATCGTCCTGGTGGCCCAGGACCTGGCGGCCTACGGGCGGGACCAGGGGGTGGGGGAGCGGTCCATCGTCCCACTGGTCGAGGCCGTGGACGCCCGTGTGGACCGGGTTCGCCTGCTCTACCTGTATCCCTCGGACCTCACCGACGGTCTGGTGGACGCCGTGTGTGCCACCGGGGTCCCGTACTTCGACCTGTCCCTGCAGCACGTGTCGCCGCCCCTGCTGCGGCGGATGCGTCGGTGGGGCGACGGCCACCGGTTCCTGGAACGCATCGCCGCCATCCGGGCCCGGGAACCCGAGGCGGCCTTCCGGTCCAACTTCATCGTCGGCTACCCGGGGGAGACCGAGGAGGACCACGACGCCCTGCTGGACTTCGTGGCCGAGGCCCGCGTGGACTGGTGCGGCTTCTTCTCCTACAGCGCCGAGGAGGGCACCTACGCCGCCGGCCTGGACGGCGTGGTCGACCCCGGCCTGATGGCCGAACGCCTCGGCGAGCTGACCGAACTGCAGGACCGCATCACCGCGGACCGGCGCGACGAACTGCTCGGCCGCACCGTCGAGGTGCTGGTCGACGAGCCCGGGGTGGGGCGCACCCACCGCGAGGCCCCGGAGATCGACGGCGTGGTGTCCGTGCCCGAGGACCTCCCGGTAGGTACCTTCCAGACCGTGACGGTGACCGGAGCCCTCGGGCCCGACCTCGAGGCGGCGCCCCCGCCATGAAGCACGTCCGCACCGTGGTCTCGCCGGCCAACCTGGTGACCCTGGCCCGTCTGGTGCTGGCCCCGGTGCTGTTCGGCCTCGTGCTCGACGCCCGTGACGTGGACGGGGTGACGTGGGCCGGCTTCCTGCTCGGCATGGTGCTTGCGTCGACCGACTACTTCGACGGCATCCTGGCCCGCCGCCGGGGCACGGTGAGCCGCTGGGGGGCGTTCCTGGATCCGCTGGCCGACAAGGTGGTGGTGATCGGCGTGGCCGTCTGCCTGGCCATGGTGGGCCGCTACCACTGGGTGCCCGTCGCCCTGCTGGCCCTGCGGGAGGC
>CAYWBE010000204.1:0-3231 GCA_964456295.1 uncultured Candidatus Nemicrothrix sp. | reverse complement strand
CGCCCTACGACCTGGTGGAGAAGATGCGGGCCTCGATCGTGGTGCTGGGTCCGCTGCTGGCCCGCTTCGGCGAGGCCCGGGTGTCGGTGCCCGGCGGCGACGACTTCGGCCACCGGCCCATCGACCTGCACCTCCGGGGCCTCGAGGACCTGGGGGCCACGTTCACCACCAGCCACGGGGTGATCGAGGGCCGGGCCGAGCGCCTGCTGGGGGCCCGGGTCCTGCTGGAGTACCCCAGCGTGGGGGCGACCGAGAACCTGCTGCTGGCCGCGGTGACCGCCAAGGGCACCACGGTGATCGACAACGCCGCTCGGGAGCCCGAGATCGCCGACCTGGCGGCCTTCCTGACCGCCATGGGTGCCGAGGTGGGGGGAGCCGGGGGGTCGACCATCACCGTCGAGGGCGTGGAGCGGTTGCACCCGGCCGAGCACACCGTGGTGCCCGACCGGATCGAGGCGGCCACCTACCTGGCCGCGGTGGGCGCAGCCGGCGGCTCGATCACCGTGGAGGGTGCACGGGCCGACCACATGGAGATGCTCCTGGACCGGCTGGCCGCCATGGGCCTGCGGGTCGACGACGGCGGGGACCGTCTCTGGGCGACCGCCCCGGGGCCCGACGCCCGCCTGACCTCGGTGGACGTGTCGACCCTTCCGTACCCGGGGGTGGCCACCGACTACAAGCCCCTGCTGGTCGCCCTGCTGTCGGTGGCCGATGGCGTGGGGATCCTCACCGAGAACGTGTTCGCCGGCCGGTTCCGCTACATCCCCGAGCTGGTGCGGATGGGGGCCGACATCCGGGTCGAGGGCCACCACGCGGTGGTCCGGGGCGTCGAGGCATTGTCCGGGGCGCCGGTCAGGGCCCCCGACATCCGGGCCGGGGCCGCCCTGGTGGTGGCCGGCCTGGCCGCCGAGGGGGAGACGGTGGTGGCCGACGCCCACCACGTGGCCCGTGGCTACCAGGACCTGGTGGGGAACCTGGCTCGGCTGGGGGCCGACGTGTCGATCGGGTCAGCGTTCCGCGGCACCTGATTCGTCGGACCGGTTCGAACCATCCGGGGGCCCCATCCGGCGGGCCCGCCGGTCGGCCAGCCAGAGCAGGCCGGCGATGACGGCCACCGGCCCGGCGACCAGCAGGATCTCGTCCCATCCGCCCTGGTGGGCGGTCATCAGCGTGGGCAGGGGCACCTGGCGAGCCTACGGCCGTACGTCGCGTCGCCCGGGTGGTGGTCCGGGGTGGCACGGGCGGCCGGTCCTGCGAGACTGGCGGCATGTCTCCCGACGGGTCCCTCACCGTGTCCCCTGACGTGGCCCCCGACGGCCTGCGGGCCCGGGTGGAGACGGTCATCGAGGTGATCCGGCCGGCCATCCAGGCCGATGACGGCGACATCGTGCTCCACGACGTCGACGAGGCGACCGGTGAGGTCTCCGTCGAGCTGATGGGTGCCTGCGTGACGTGCCCGGCCTCGGACCAGACGCTGAAGGCGGGCATCGAACGGATCCTGAAGGACCGGGTGGACGGCGTGACGGTCGTCCACAACGTGGGTGCCACGGTGGCCGGCGACGGCCCCATCGGCGCCGACCCCTCCGCTGCTGACGACGGTACGGCGGTCAACCTCTAGTGGCCGAGTCGACGTCGGCGGGACCGGAGGGCGACGGGCACCTCCAGGTGGAACGCCGGGACGATGGCGTCGTGGTGGTCACGCTGGACCGGCCCAAGGTGAACGCGCTCGACACCGGGCTGCTCCGGGAGTTGGAGGCCTTCGCCCGGTCCTGCATCGACGACCCTCCGGGTGCGGTGGTCATCACCGGTGCCGGTCGGATGTTCGCCGCCGGGGCCGAGCTGTCCGAGTTCGCGGATCCCGACCGGCGGCCCGTCCAGGCCAACGCCTTCCGGGACGCCTTCGCCGCCCTGGACCGCGTCCCGTGTCCGACCATCGCCGCGGTCAACGGGCTGGCCCTCGGCGGAGGCGCCGAGTTGGCCTGGTGCTGCGACCTGCGAATCCTGGGCGAGGGGTCGGCCTTCGGGCAGCCTGAGGTGCTGCTCGGCATCATTCCCGGTGGTGGCGCCACCCAACGCCTCACCCGGCTGGTCGGTCGGTCGACGGCCAAGCGGATGATCTGGGGTGGTGCCCCGGTCAAGGCCCCCGAGGCCCTGGCGCTGGGGCTGGCCGACGAGGTGGTGGCCGACGACGAGATCCTGGAGCGGGCTTGTGCGCTGGCGGAGACCTACGCGGCCGGCCCCCGGGTGGCCATCCGGGCCGCCAAGCGGGCCATCGACGAGGGCGTCGACCTGGCATTGGCCGACGGCGTCGACCTCGAACTGGACCTGTTCCTGGAGGTCTTCGAGAGCGACGACGCCCGGGAGGGCGTGGCGTCGTTCTTCGAGCACGGTCCGGGGAAGGCCCGCTTCACCGGGACCTGAGCCGTGCCCGACCCGTTCCTGCCCGACCCGTTCCTGACCGATCTGGCCGACCTCGCCCGCGCCGAGGGTGGTCGCGATCCGGCCCTGGCCCGTCCCATGGCCCTGCTGGTTGACGCCCTGACCCGGGTCGGACCGGCCGGGGTGCGCCACGACCTGCCGACCCGACCGGTGGTCGAGCGGCACCTGGCCGACGCCCTGGCCGTCGCGGTGGGTACGCCGGCCGAGTTGATCCGGACGGTGGTCGATCGGGTGGGTTGGGCGGAGCCGTACCCCGAGTACGCCGGCGAGCCCGACATGGACGCCATGCGGTCCAACTATGCGTACGCGCCGCTCATCGGTGCCGAGTCCGACGCCATCTCGGGTGGCGCGGTGGCCGCCCCGTGGCGGAGCGACGAGGTGTTCGTGGGACTCGTACTGCAGGGGCCGGGCTGCGACTACCCGTCGCACGTCCACAAGTCCGAGGAGGTGTTCTGGGTGGCCTCGGGCACTGCGGACTGGCAGATGGGCGACGACTGGCGGGTCGAGGGGCCCGGGGCGGTGATCCACCACGAATCGGGGGTGCGGCATGCCGCCGTCACCGGTGACGAGCCACTGCTGATGCTGTTCGCCTGGGTGACCGATCCCGGCGCCATCCCGGTCATCGTCCGGCGGTGACGCCCATGGGTCGTTCGTGACCGAGCCGTCCACGGGAGGTGCTCCCGAGACCTGTCACCGGCATCCGGAGAACCGGGCCGGGGTGCGCTGTCAGCGGTGCGACCGCCGGATCTGCGCGCTGTGCATGCACACGGCGTCGGTGGGCTTCCACTGTCC
>CAYWBE010000203.1:0-3255 GCA_964456295.1 uncultured Candidatus Nemicrothrix sp. | reverse complement strand
TGGGGCGGTGTCGGCGGCCGGTGAGGCCTTGTCGGCCGCCATGGCCGCGGCAGCCACCGGTCCGACCGGCGACGATGGCCCCGATTCCGAGGCGCTGGCCTCGGCCGTCGTGACGGCCGAGGAGGCCGTGGCCGCCGCCGAGGCCGCGGCGGTCGATGCTGAGGGCGTGCTGGCCGCGGCCGGTGAGGCCCTCTCGGCCGCCGAGGCCGTGGCCGCCGACGTGCGGGTCGCGGCCGACGCCCGGGCCGGGTTGCCCGCCCTGGCCCTGGACGCTGCTCCCGACGTGGCCGACGTGGCCGATGAGCTGCCCGACGCGGTGGCCGCCCGCGCCGACCACCATCCCCACGAGTCGCCCTGGACCATGGCCCTGCCCCTGGTCGTCCTGGCCGGCCTGAGCGTGGTCGGCGGCCTCGTGCAGCTGCCCTTCTCGTCGACCACCAAGCGCCTCGAGCACTGGCTGGAGCCCACGCTGTTCCACAACGAGGTCCACCTGTCCATCGGCGCCGGGACGCTCTGGGTGCTGGCCCTGGTGGCCGTGGCCGGCGGTGCGGTGGGCATCGCGGTGGCCGTGGCGGCGTACGGCCGGCGACGCATCGACCACACCGCCTTCGAGCGCCCGATCCTGGCCGAGGCGTGGCGCTTCGACCGGACGGTGTCGGACCTCATGGGTGGCCCGGGCCGGGCCGGCTTCGAGGCCACCGCGGCCTTCGACCGTCGGGTGGTCGACGGGGCCGTGGAGGGCGTGGCCACCCTGGTCCGGCGGGAGGCCGGCCTGTTGCGGCGGTTCCACAATGGCCTGGTCCGGACCTACGCGGTGGGCATCGGCCTCGGGGCCGTGGGCCTCGTGCTCTGGTTCCTGTCCAGGAGCGGCTTCTGATGGGCACCTTCCTCCTCGCCTCGGCGTCCGGCGTGCCGTTCGCCGTCCTGCCCGCCCTCGTGCTGGTGCCCGCGGTGGGTGCCCTGCTCGTGGCGTGCCTGCCCCGTCGCCGCCCCGAACTGCTGAAGCTGGTGGCCGTGTCCACCTCGGTGGTCGTCGGCGGTATGTCGGTGTGGCTCCTGAAGGGCTTCGACGTGGCCCACGGGGCCGAGATGCAGTTCACCTCGCAGGCCGACTGGATCTCGGACCTGGGCATCCAGTGGCTGCTGGGCATCGACGGGATCTCGTTGTTCCTGGTCGTGCTGACCGGCGTGCTGTTCCCCATCGCCCTGCTGGCCGTGGACCCCGGCCACGACGATCGGGCCTACTACGCCTGGCTGCTCCTGCTGGAGGCCGGCGTGATGGGCGTGTTCTGCGCCCTGGACCTGGTCGTCTTCTTCCTCTGCTTCGAGGTCGTCCTGGTGCCCATGTACTTCCTCATCGGCCGGTGGGGGCATGGCAACCGGGCCTACGCGGCGACCAAGTTCTTCCTCTACACGATGGCCGGATCGGCCCTCATGCTGGTCGGGATCCTCGCCGTGGCCTTCCTGCACGCCGACGCCACCGGCACCCCGGTGACCTTCGACCTGGTGGCCATCGCCGAGGCCCAGGCCATCGACGCCACGGCGGCCCGATGGATCTTCGCCGCCTTCGCCCTGGCCTTCGCCGTGAAGGTGCCGATCTTCCCGCTCCACACCTGGCTACCCGATGCCCATACCGAGGCGCCGACCGCCGGGTCGGTGATCCTGGCCGGCGTGCTGCTGAAGTTGGGCACCTACGGGTTCCTGCGCTTCGGCCTCTACCTGTTCCCCGAGGCCTCGCACTTCTTCGCCCCGGTGTTCCTGACCCTCGGGGTGGTGGGCATCGTCTACGGCGCCGTGGTGGCCACCATGCAGCGCGACCTGAAGCGGCTGGTGGCCTACTCGTCGGTCGCCCACCTGGGCTTCATCGTGCTGGGCACCTTCTCGCTGAACACCGAGGGCATCGAGGGCGGCCTGCTCCAGATGGTGAACCACGGCGTGTCCACCGGCGCCCTGTTCCTGCTGGTCGGGATGATCTACGAGCGGCGCCACACCCGCCAGATCGACGAACTGGGCGGCCTGCAGAAGGCGGCGCCGGTCATGGCCGCGGTGTTCACCGTGGTGATGCTGTCGTCGATCGGCCTTCCCGGCCTGAACGGCTTCGTGGGCGAGTTCCTGGTGCTGGTCGGGGCGTTCAACGCCCACCGCTGGTTCGCCGTGGTGGCCGCCGGGGGCGTGATCCTGGCCGCCCTGTACCTGCTGTGGGCCTACCAGCGGGTGTTCCACGGGCCGGCCGAGGGTGAAAACGCCGCGATGCCCGACCTGAGGCTCCGTGAGGGCCTGGTGCTGGCGCCACTGCTGGCCCTCATCGTGTTCATGGGCGTCTATCCGAAGCCGGTCATCGAGCGGATGGAACCGGCGGTCGACGCCCTGGTGGCCCACGTCGAGGAGCACGTGGAGGGCTTCTACGAGCCCACCAGCCGCTTCGGGGCCGACGTCGAGGGCGGCGCCGCCGATGAGCACGCCGACGACCACGCCGGTGCCGGGAGTGACCACTGATGGCCGACCCGTTGCTGGCCAACGTCGCCACCCCCGAGGTCCTGTGGTGGGCCCTGGTCCCGGTCATCCTGTTGTCGGCCGGCGGGATGCTGCTGTTGACCGTGGCCTCCCTGGTCCGTCGCCTGCCCGACGTCGTGGCCCAGGCCTGGACGGTGGTGACCGGCCTGGCCGTGCTGGTGGCCACCGTGCCCATGTGGGACGAGGTCAGCGACGGTGGACCCCGGTCCTTCCTGGGGGGCACGGTCGCCGTGGACGGTTCCACGGTGCTGGTCACGGCGACGCTCGCCGTGGCCGTGGTGGCCACCGCCCTGCTGGCCCGCCCGTACCTGGCCCGCGAGGACCTCCCGGGCGTCGAGTTGTACGTCCTGCTGATGCTGTCGGCGGCCGGTGGCGTGGTCATGGCGTCGGCCGACGACCTCATCGTGCTGTTCCTGGGGCTGGAGATCCTGTCCATCGCCGTGTACGTGCTGGCCGCCCTCCACCTACGGCGCATCGAGTCCCAGGAGGCGGCGCTCAAGTACTTCGTCCTGGGGGCGTTCGCCTCGGCGTTCCTGCTCTACGGCATGGCCCTGCTGTACGGGGCCACCGGGTCGACCCGCCTGGCGCTGATCTCCGAGCACCTGTCCACGGTGGTGCTGCTGGAGGACGGGATGCTGCTGGGCGGCATCGCCCTGCTGCTGGTGGGCCTGGCCTTCAAGGTGGCTGCCGTGCCGTTCCACGCCTGGACGCCCGACGTCTACCAGGGGGCGCCCAGCCCGG
>CAYWBE010000202.1:0-3260 GCA_964456295.1 uncultured Candidatus Nemicrothrix sp. | reverse complement strand
GCCTCGTGGTCCTCGAACGTCTGGACAACCACGATCCCCACAGCGTTGTCGTCCTCGGCCAACCACGCCACCTCAGCGTCCGGGTCGGTCCGCCGGTGGAAGGCCCGCATCGGCGTGTGGGTTTCGTACCATGCAACGGTGGCGTTCAGGTCGTGTGACGGCAGCGCCAAGTGGGTGAACCGTGCGCTCATGAGGTGAGATTACCTCTCACCGCCGATACCCTGTACCCCCGTGGACGGCCCGACCGGGGTCGTCCGGGGTCGGAATCGAAGAAATCCGGCCCTCCGAATGGCTTCCGGTGGCGCACAGCGCACCATGAGGCCGGGTCCGAAACCCGAGGTTCTGATGCCGACCAACCTGCCCCCCAAGGGCGACACCATCGAATCCAACCGGCTGCACGAGAGTGACACCGGTTCTCCCGAGGTGCAGATCGCACTCCTGAGTGACCGCATCAACCACCTCACCGACCACTTGAAGATCCACAAGAAGGATCATCACAGTCGGCGGGGCCTGTTGATGGTGGTGGGTCGCCGCCGGCGGATGCTTGACTACGTCAAGAAGAACGACGTTGAGCGCTACCGGGCGATCATCGCCAAGTTGGGGCTGCGCAGGTAGGACCAGTTAAGCAGCGGGCGGCCGGAGGGCCGTCCGTATCGCGTCGGGGACCGGACCAACGGGACCGACAACCAGATCGATGAGTGGGAACGGACAACACGCGTCCACATCCCCGATATGCCGCAGATAGCGGCCGTCGAACCGTCCGGAGTCGTTCCGGGCGGGCTACGAGAAGAGAGAAGCATGACTGAAGCAACCACGGTTTCCTGCACATTCAGCGGGACCGATAAGACAATGTCGTTCGAGACGGGCCGTATGGCCGGTCTCGCCAGCGGAGCCGTCCTGGCCCAGATCGGCCGTTCCACGGTCCTGGTGACCGCTACCGGAGCGAAGTCCCCCCGACCGGGTGCGGACTTCTTCCCACTTACGGTCGACATCGAGGAGCGGATGTACGCCGCCGGCAAGATTCCCGGCTCGTTCTTCCGTCGTGAAGGCAGGGCACCGGAATCGGCGATTCTGACCTGTCGCCTCATCGATCGCCCACTGCGGCCGATGTTCCCGGACGGCTTCCGCAACGAGGTCCACATCGTGGGCACCGTGGTGGGCGCCGACATGGAGAACCCCCATGACGTCCTGGCCCTGAACGGTGCCTCGGCGGCCCTCATGCTGTCGGGCATCCCGTTCGACGGCCCGGTCGGTGCGGTGCGCATCGCCTGGTCGGCCGCCGGCGAGTGGATTCCCCACCCCACCTACGAGGAGGGCAGCGAGTCGGCCTTCGAGATGGTGGTGGCCGGTCGCCTGCTCGACGACGGTGACGTCGCCGTGATGATGGTCGAGGCCGGCGGGACCGAGGCCACCTGTGACGTCTACGAAGCCGGCGCCCCGATGGTCGACGAGGCCGTCCTGGCCGGTGGCCTGGACTTCTCCAAGCAGTACATCCGTGAGGCCATCGAGCTCCAGATGGAGCTCGTCGCCGCGGTGGGTGCGCCGGAGACCATGGCCTACGAGGTGTCCGCCGACTACACCCCCGAGGTGTTCGCCGCCGTCGAGGCCGCGGGTGCCGAGCGGATCGCCGCCACGCAGACCATCGCCGACAAGACCGAGCGACAGGACGCCGAGGCGGCCCTCAAGGCCGAACTGATCGCCGAGCTGGGTCCGCAGTTCGCCGACGTGGACAACGCCGATCGTCACATCGCCGGCGCCATCCGGTCGGTCACCAAGGAGGCGGTGCGGACCCGCATCGTCACCGAGGGCGTCCGCATCGACGGTCGTGGCACCAGTGACCTGCGGCCCGTCTCGTCGGAGGTGCAGGTCGTCCCCACGGCGCACGGCTCCGGCCTGTTCCAGCGTGGCGAGACCCAGGTGCTGAACTTCACCACCCTGGGCACCGGCCGCATGGACCAGATGATCGACGGCATCGATCCGATCGACCGCAAGCGGTTCATGCACCACTACAACTTCCCGCCCTTCTCGACCGGCGAGACCGGCTTCATGCGGGGTCCGAAGCGCCGCGAGATCGGCCACGGTGCACTCGCCGAGCGGGCCCTGTTCCCGATCATCCCGAGCTTCGAGGAGTTCCCCTACACGCTGCGTCTGGTGTCGGAGGTCCTGGCCTCCAACGGCTCCAGCTCGATGGGCTCGGTCTGCTCGTCCAGCCTCTCGATGATGGATGCCGGTGTGCCGATCAAGGCCCCGGTGGCCGGCATCGCCATGGGCCTCGTGGTCAAGGACGGCGAGTACGTCACCCTGACCGACATCCTCGGCGCCGAGGATGCCTTCGGCGACATGGACTTCAAGGTGGCCGGCACGTCGGAGTTCGTGACCGCCCTGCAGCTCGACACCAAGATCGACGGCATCCCCGCCGACGTCCTGGCCGGCGCGCTGAACCAGGCCAAGGAAGCCCGCCTGAAGATCCTCGAGGTCATGGCCGATGCCATCCCCGCTCCCCGCGAGGACGTCGGTGAGAACGCCCCGAAGATCGAGGCCTTCGAGATCCCGGTGGAGAAGATCGGTGAGGTCATCGGCCCGAAGGGCAAGATGATCAACACCATCCAGGCCGAGACCGGAGCCGACATCAGCGTCGACGACGACGGCATGGTGGGCATCGTGTCCATCGCCTCGCCGGACCGTGACAAGGTCGCCGAGGCCAAGCGCCAGGTCATGCTGATCGTGGATCCGCCTACCGCCGAAGTGGGCGCTGTTTACGAAGGCCGGGTGGTGAACATCACCAAGTTTGGTGCCTTCGTCAGCATCCTTCCCGGCCGCGATGGACTGGTGCACATCTCCAAGCTCGGTGGCGGCAAGCGCATCGACAAGGTGGAAGACGTGCTGGAACTGGGCCAGCCGTTGTCGGTCGTGGTCGAAGACGTTGACCCGAACGGAAAGATCTCCCTGAAGCCGGCCGGCGATGCACCATCCAAGCCGGCCGCAAAGGCCCCGGAGAAGACGGACGAGGTTCCGGACGACGACGTAGTTGACGAGGTGGTCGACGATTCGGACGACGACGTAGTTGACGAGGTGGTCGACGATGACGACGATGACGACGCAGTCGACGACGGTCCTGTCGAGGCGAATTTCGAGGACGCCTTCAAGAACGAACTCGAAGCGGTCCACGGAGATCTGGGCGTGGCAGTTCCCGCTGGTCGCGGTCGCGGTGGCGGTGGCGGTGGCGGTGGTCGCCGTCGGCGGGGTCGCTGAGCGCTCCC
>CAYWBE010000201.1:0-3274 GCA_964456295.1 uncultured Candidatus Nemicrothrix sp. | reverse complement strand
GATCCTGAGGCTGGTGGAGAGGGATTCGGCGCTCCGAACCCGATGGGAGAGTTCTTCGGAGAGTTCTTCGGACCGGAGGGCCAGCCCGATGCCGGTGGGCCTGAGGGCGCTCCAGAGTTGCATGAGGGCGTCCAGGCCTTCTTCGATCCGAATCAGAAGGGTGGGTTCAACCCGGGCGACTTCTTCGAGGACGCCCGGGGCCGGGGGCCGGCCATGGATCCGACGATGATGGCTCCGGAGATGGGTCCCGAGGGCGAACCTCCGTTGGGTGAGGACGGCCAGCCGCTCGAAGGGTTCGGTCCGGACCGTCCTGCTGGTGGCTTCATGCCCGGCATGGAGTTCCAGGACGAGGGTGTCCGGCAGTTCCAGCCGCCGGTCGCCTTCGACATGGGCGAGGGTGGCCAGGCCATGGCCTGGGAGGACGGCATGAGCCAGGTCCGTCAGGACGACGGCAGCATGAACGTCTTCTGGGGAGACGGCAAGGCCCTCGAGCGTGAGGCGTTCGACGACGGCGGCTACCGGCAGGTCAATCCGGATGGCACCGAGATGCTCGTCGGAGCTGACGGCTCGTCCCAGTTCACCAACATCGCCGGCGAGCAGATCGTCAGGGAGGCCACCGACGACGGCGGGTTCCGGGTCGAGCGGCCCGACGGTGGTCTTGTCTTCGAGGGCGAGGACGGCGCGAAGTCGTTCTTCGAGCCATCCGGATGGTCCCGCGAGCAGGTCGTCGATCCGGAGACCGGGGCCATGATGACGCGTGGGTCCGATGGCCTCGTCGAGGTGGTCAACCCCGATGGCACGTTCAATCGGATCAACCCCGACGGCACCCAGGACATGGCCTTCATGGGTGAGGAAGGCGAACTCATCACCCAGAACGGCGACGGTTCGCGGCGCGTCGTCCGTCCTGACGGCACCGAGGAGTTCCAGGACGTCACCGGCTACGGGGGCAAGAAGGTCCAGTCCGACGACGGTTCGTTCGTCACCCTGATGACCGACGGGGCCTCCAAGATGGAGGCCGAGGACGGGAGTTGGGCGATCGAGGTGGCTCCCAACGGCGAGCAGACGGTCACCTCCACGCTGGACGACGGCACCATCCAGAAGAACCTGCCCGACGGCGGCGTGCAGCGGTACAACCCGGAGATCGGAGCGACCACGTTCACCACGCCGGAGGGCGGCGACTACATCACCCGGGAGAACCCGGACGGCAGCGTCGTGGTGACCGATCCCACCGGGATGGTGACCGAGTCCGACCCGGTCACCGGGAGCACCCACATCACGTTCCCGGATGGCTCGACGCAGAGCACCGAACGCCTGGAGGACGGATCCCTGGCCACGGTGCTGGCCGACGGCGAGACCATCGTGACGGCGCCCGACGGCTCGCAGACCTTCGTGGCCGCCGACGGTTCGGTCACCGAGACGACGGTGGCCGAAGACGGCAGCAAGGTCATCGCTGCCCCTGACGGCACCAAGGTCCAGCAGGCTGTTTCCGAGGATGGTGTCCTGACGGCGGCCTACGCCGTCGAGGCGCCTCCCGAGGGAGGCGACTTCGCCGACGGCGAGGTTCCCGATGCTCCACCGGTGCCCCAGGGGGTGCAGCAGGACCCCAACACGGGGCAGACCACGGTCGTCCTCAGCAGCGGCGAGGCAGTGGGTCACTCGCTCGGCGAGGACGGCGTCCTGACGCTGCAGTCGTCGGCCACCGACCCGCCGGCCGGCGCCGCCGACGGTGAGCCTGCAGAGGGCGGGGATGGTGCCGGGGATGGACCGGACGGCTCGGAAGACGAAGCGGCGTCACGGCTGGCGGTCATCAACCCGGCGGTCGGCGAGGTCATCACCCAGGGAGACGTGACCCTGGTGGAGTCCACGTTCACCGACACCGGGGGCGTGTCGATGGCCGTCGCCCCACCTGACGGCGAATCGGACGGCCCACCGACCGAGGTGTCGATCTCAGCGGATGGGACGCAGCAGGCCATCACCAGCCCCTCGGGTGACACGGCGACCGCTACCACCTCGGAGTCCGGTGTGGTGATCGCCATGGGTGAGGGACCGATGCAGGCCACGTTGGACAACATGGCGCCCGGCGATCAGCAGCCGCTGGTGGCCGCCGACGGGACATCGCTCATGGCGGTGCCCGGTGCTGATGGGCAGACGGTCTTCTACGGGCCGGATCAGAACCCGGCGGTCAAGGAGGACGGATCGCCGTACACCGCGGCTGACATGGCGGCGATGGTCGTCAACTTCGACGGGGAGTGATGGTGATGGCCGTGATGTCGACAGGAACGGGTGCCCGCCGGAGGGTGGCTGGCGGACCGGTCGGAGCGTTGGCCCTGGTGCTGGCGCTGCTGGCGTCGGCCTGTGGTGGCGGGTCGGCCGAGGAGGCTGCACCGGCGACCACCGAGGCACCCGCGACCACCGAGGCACCGGCGACTACTGAAGCGCCGACGATCACCGAGGCGCCGACGACGACCGCCGTGCCGGCCGACGAGGTTGACGAGGTTGACGAGGTTGACGAGGTGGTGACTACCACTGAGGCCACGACCACCACCGTCGAGCCATGCGTGCCGGCGCCCAATGCGAGGTGCGCCGGAGCGGATCTGGCGGGGGCGAACCTGGCCGGCATGATCCTCCCCGGCATCGACCTGTCGGGGGCGAACCTCGAGGGGGCGCTGCTCAACGGGGCCATGCTTGCTGGCGCCGACCTCTCGGGTTCGAACCTGGCTGGGGCCACCATGTCCAGCACCAACCTGGCGGGTGCCAACCTGAGCGACGCCAAGGCGCCGGGGGCCGTCTTCTACCGGACCAACCTGACCAGCGCCACGATGATCCGCACCGACCTGACGGCCGCCGTGCTCATGGAGGCCGACCTCAAGTCGGTGAACATGACCGGGGCGCTCGTGCAGGGCCTGGTGGATCGCCGGTCGTTCTGGTGCAGCACGATCTACGTGAACGGCACGCTCAAGAACGACAGTTGCCAGATCGAGACGGGCTGACCAGAGTCGACCATCGATCCTGTCGTTGTGGCCCGCAGCGACGAATGTCGTGACCATGCGCGTCTGACCGTCACAGGTTCTCCCTAGCCTCGGTCTCAGCCGCTCGGGGTCGGCGCACGACGACTCCTCCTGACACCCAGGTGAGGGAGGAGCCGTGCTCGCCACCATCAACGCCGCGACCCTGCACGGGGTCAGCGGCCATCCGGTCAGGGTCGAGGTCCACGTGGCCAACGGCCTGCCGGCGTTCACCGTGGTCGGCCTGCCCGACGCGTCCTGCCGGGAGG
>CAYWBE010000200.1:0-3281 GCA_964456295.1 uncultured Candidatus Nemicrothrix sp. | reverse complement strand
CTGCTGCGACGGGTCCATGCGGCGGATCTCCACGTCGGTCTCGACGGCGGCCACCGACGACCCCGACACCGCGCCGCGGATGGGCGGCACGTCGTCGTAGTCGCGGCCGTGGCCGATCTTGACGTGGCGGGGCCCGACCGGCCGTCCGTTGGTGGGGTCCAGGGCCATCCACCCGTGCCCGGGCACCGCGGCCTCGAACCATGCATGGGTCTGCACGTTCACGATGTCGCCGTCGACGTCCTCGCCGGTGCGGTCCGACGTGGTGAACAGGTAGCCCGACACGTACCGGGCCGGCACCCCCAGCGACCGGCACATGGCGACGGACAGGTGGGCGAAGTCCTGGCACACCCCCTGCCCCTCGGCCAGCACCCGGTCGACGTCGATCCCGATGAACGTCGACCCTGATTCGTAGGCCATTCGCTCGCGCACCAGGTCGTGTACGCCGACGACGGTGGCCACCACGTCGTCGGTCCGGGCGTCGGCAGCTGCTGCGGTCACGCCGTCGCCCCAGTCAACGTGCGGGGTGCGGGCCAGGTACTCGTCGTGGGTCGCCGCGAACGACCCGTCGGCCAGCCCGTCCAAGCCGGTGGCCGGTGGGTGGTCGGCCGCCTCACCGGTCTCCACGGCCGCCTCGGCCACGATCTCCAACGACAGGTGCGGTTCGCGCACCCCGAAGGCGTCGACCCTGGTTCCCCAGTAGTCGGTGTAGGTCAGCGACCTCGCCGACGGGGCCACCGACAGGCGGTGGGCGATGAGATGCTGGCGGGCGTCGGTGACCGGGGTGGTCCGTACTTCGTTCTGCGACTCGGCCACCCAGTCGTCGTAGACGTAGAGGGTGCGGTTGCGGATGTCGAGCCTCACCGGCGGCCGTCCACGGGCACCGCGATCGACATCGCCGGTCCGGCCTGCAGGTCGGCGTTGCGGAAGTACTGGGCGGTCATGGCGTCGGCCACCGACCGGATCCCCTCGTCCAGTTCGGCGCACAGCCCGGGTAGGTCGACGCTGGGATGGTCGACGTCGGAGTACTCCAGGTTCGACCGGACCCTTCCCAGCAGCGTCTCGGTACGGCCCCGTTCCGGCGGCTGGTCCGACAGGCGACCCAGCAGCGTCTCGGCCCGGATCAGGCAGAACAGGACGCTGCGCGGGAACACCGGGTCCTGGAGCAGGAACGCTCCGACGGCCATCGGTTCGAGGCTCGGCGACTTCAGGCGACGGAACGCCTCCACGGCCGACACCGATGACAGGGTCAGGTGGGCGTCGTCGAACGTGCCCGTCGACAGGTGGGCCCACCGGATGCTCAGCAGGCGGGTCGTCATGATGGCCCGCTCGACGAGCATCCCGATGAGCAGGAACCGGTAGCCGTCGTCGCGGGGCATGTTCTGTTCGACCACGCCGGTCATGGCCTGGCAGCGGTTCTTCACCGCCTGGAACAGCAGGTACGGCTCGCCGTCGAGGTCCTCGGCCAGGTTGCGGGCCTCCATCTCGTGGTGGAACCGGTTGGCGGCCTCCCAGACCTCGGTGGGCAGGTGCTCGCGCACGCTGCGCAGGTTCTCTCGGGCGGTCTGCACCGCGGAGAGCACCGATCCGGGGTGGTCCGGGTCGGCCACCAGGAACTCGCTGACCTCGGGGCCCGACACGTCGCGACCGGTGGCCGTGAACTCCTCGTGGACCCGCATCACGGTCAGCAGTTCGTTCCACTGGAGGGCGGCGTCGGGTCGGATGATGGTGCCGTGCTGGGTGGCGTCGAGGATCCGGGCGGTGTCCTCGGCCCGCTCGATGTAGCGGCCGGCCCAGAACAGGCTCTCGGCGTGGCGGGCCAGCATCAGGAACCGCCCCCGTCGGTGTTCCCGGTGGTACCGGCATCGGGCGGGTCCTCGCTGAGCACCCAGGTGTCCTTGGACCCGCCGCCCTGGGACGAGTTCACGATCAGCGACCCCTTCCGCATGGCCACCCGGGTCAGCCCGCCGGGGATCACCTCGATGGACTGGCCGGTCAGCACGAACGGACGCAGGTCCACGTGGCGTCCCTCCAGCCCACCGTCGACGCAGCTCGGCACCCGGCTGAGGGCCACCACCTCCTGGGCGATCCAGCCCCGTGGGTCGGCCTCGACGGTGTCGCGCATGGCGGCCAGTTCGGCGTCGGTGGCCTGGGGGCCGATGAGGATCCCGTAGCCACCCGACTCGGCCACCGGCTTCCACACCAGCTCGTCGATGCGGTCCAGGGCGGCGGCCCGCTGGTCGGCGTCCCACAGCACGTAGGTGGTGGCGTTGTCGATCAGCGCCTCCTCGCCGAGGTAGTAGCGGATCATGTCGGGCACGTACGGGTAGACGGCCTTGTCGTCGGCCACCCCGTTGCCCACCGCGTTGGCCACCGTCACCGTGCCGGCCCGCACGGCGGCCATCAGGCCGGGCACGCCGAGTGTGGAGCCGGGCTCGAACACCACGGGGTCCAGGAAGTGGTCGTCGATGCGGCGGTAGATCACGTCGACCCGCTTCAGCCCACCGGTGGTTCGCATGGCCACCACGTGGTCGTCGACCACCAGGTCGCGGCCCTCGACCAGTTCGACGCCCATCTGGCGGGCCAGGAAGGCGTGCTCGAAGTAGGCCGAGTTGAAGACGCCGGGGGTGAGCACGCAGACGACGGGGTCGTCGCCGGCGGCCGGTGGGGCGGCGTGCTTCAGGGCGGCCAGCAGGGATCGGCCGTAGTGGTCGACCGAGCGGATGCCCATCCGGTCGAAGGCCCCGGTCAGCACCCGGGCCATGGTCGCCCGGTTCTCCAGCACGTAGCTGACCCCTGACGGGTTGCGCAGGTTGTCCTCCAGCACCAGGAAGCGGCCGTCGGCGCCCCGCACGATGTCGACGCCCGACACCAGGCAGCGCGCCCCGTTGGGCACCGACACGTTGAACGCCTCGCGCTCGAAGCCACTGGAGGACATGACCAGCCAGCGGGGAACCACGCCGTCCTCGAGGATGGCCTGCTCGCCGACGTACAGGTCCTCGAGGAACCGGTTCACGGCGTCGACCCGCTGGGCGAGCCCCCGCTCGAGGTGGGCCCACTCGTCGGCCCGGATGATGCGGGGGAAGAGGTCCATGGGCCAGGTGCGTTCGATGCCCTGGGCCTCGCCGTAGACGGTGAACGTGATGCCCCGGCTACGCAGGACGTCGTCGCGGAGGGCGCCGTGGTAGCGCAGGTCGTCGGGGGTGAGGGCGTCGAACCAGTCGACGACCGGTTCCTGGCCGGGGCGGGGCGTGCCGTCTGGTCCGACTGCCTCGTCGTAGAAG
>CAYWBE010000199.1:0-3285 GCA_964456295.1 uncultured Candidatus Nemicrothrix sp. | reverse complement strand
CCGCGGCACAGATCATGTCGTAGACGTCGTCGTCCTGGGGCAGGTGGGCCAGGTCCACCTCCACCCCCCCGTGGGCGGCCACCAGGTCCACGGTGTGGTGCAGGGCGCTGAGCATCCCCAGCCCCAGGAGGTCGAACTTGACCAGGCCGGCCGCCGCACAGTCGTCCTTGTCCCACTGGAGCACGCTGCGACCGGCCATGCGCCCCCACTCCACCGGGCAGACCTCGGCCATGGGTCGGTCGCAGACCACCATCCCTCCCGAGTGGATCCCGAGGTGCCGGGGGGCGTCGCAGAGTTCGTCGGCCAGGACCGCCACGTCGTCCGGCAGGCCCGGACCGGTGCCATCCGGGCCGGCAGGGCCCGACCGGATCGGTGCCCGACGGTCCAGCCCCCGGGCGAAGGCGTCCTGCTGGCCCGGGTCGTAGCCCAGGGCCCGGGCCACGTCGCGCACCGCGGACCGGGGCCGGTAGGTGATGACGTTGGCCACCTGGGCGGCGTGCCGACGACCATGGCGGTCGTACACGTACTGGATGACCTCTTCCCGACGACCGCTCTCGATGTCCAGGTCGATGTCCGGAGGACCCTCGCGTTCCGGGGAGAGGAAGCGCTCGAAGAGCAGGCCCAGGCCCACGGCATCGGCGTTGGTGATGCCCAGCGCGTAGCAGACCGCCGAGTTGGCCGCCGACCCCCTCCCCTGGCAGTAGATCCCCGACCGACGACAGAAGGCCACGATGTCGTGCACCACCAGGAAGTATCCCGGGAACCCGAGTTCGTCGATCACCCCCAGTTCCCGGTCGATCTGGGTCCACGCCCCGGCCACCCACTCGGCACCCCGGGGTCCGTACCGGTCGACGGCCCCCTCGGTGGCCAACCGCCGCAACAGGCCCATCTCGTCGAGGCCGTCGGGGCACGGGTACGGCGGCAACCCGGGGGCCACCAGGCTGAGGTCGAAGGCACACCGCCTCCCCAGTTCGGCGGCAGCCTCCACCGCTCCCGGCCACCGGGCGAACCGGTGGGCCTGTTCGGCACCCGACCGGAGGTGGGCCGTTCCGGCCGCCGGAAGCCACCCGTCCAGTTCCTCCAATGGTCGTCGGGCCCGGACGGCGGCCATGGTGGCGGCCAGGCGCCGACGGGCCGGGCGGTGGTAGTGGACGTTGTTGGTGACCACCAGGCCGACGCCGGCCTCCGCCGCCAGGGCGGCCAGGGCGTCGTTGCGTTCGGCATCCGACGGGTTTCCGTGGTCCCAGAGCTCGACCGCCACCCGCTGCCTGCCGAACCGGTCCACCAGGTCACCCAACGCCCGTCGGGCCGCCACTGGACCTCCGCTGGCCAGCGCGGCGGGAACGGCCCCCTTGCGGCAACCGGTGAGGACCATCCAGTGGGAATCGGTGCCGGCCAGTTCGGCGAGTCGGTCCGACGAGAGCCGGGGCCGCCCCTTCCCTCCCGCCAGTTGGGATTCGGTGATGGCCGTCCCCAGCCGGGCGTAGCCGACCGGATCGGTGGCCAGGACCACCAGGTGGACGGCCGACGGATCGGGGGTCCCGGTGCGGGCGGCCCCACGGGCCGGACCACGGGTGGACCCGTGGGCGACCGGTGCATCCAGGGAGAGCTCGCTGCCGAAGACGGTGGGCAGGCCGTGTGCCCGGGCCGCCTCTGCGAACCGGACCACGCCGTAGAGGCCGTCGTGGTCGGTCAGGGCCAACCCGGTCAGCCCCAGCCGGACCGCCTCGGCAACCAACTCGTCAGGTGACGACGCCCCGTCGAGGAAGCTGAAGTTGGAGTGGCAGTGGAGCTCCGCGTAGGGCGGATCCGTCGTTCGGGATGCAGACCGGCTCACCCCCGGACGGTATCGAACAGGTGTTCGATACTCAACCCTGCTAGTTGACCAGCCCCTCGACCAGGGCGGCGACCTCCGGGCCACAGTCGCTCAGGTCGCCATCGGCGATGCACGGCTGGCCCAGGAGCTGGGCCACCAGCTGGGCGCCCAGGCCGCCGAACATCCCCACCGTGGTGCTGGGAGGAGGCACGGTGGTGGTGGGCGCCGCCGTGGTGGTCGGGGCCGCCGTCGTGGTCGGGGCCGCCGTCGTGGTCGGAGCCACCGTGGTGGTCGGGGCCACCGTCGTCGTGGGAGCCACCGTCGTGGTCGTGGTCGGAGGCGAGGGAACGGCCTCGACGGACAGCCCCCGGGCCTCGTTCTCGGTCAGGTGGGCCAGCCTCGTCCCGGGCCCGTACCAGCCATCGGCCTCGACACCCAGCACGGTCTGGAGCAGCACCGCATCCTCGCTGGGCCCCCAGACGTAGGCCGCGGTGAGGACCGCGTCCTCGTCGATCGGCAACGTCGTGGTCGTCGTGGCGGCGACGGGTGCCGCCGTGGTCGTGGCCACCACGACCGGACCCGTGGTGGTGGTCGCCGGAGCAGCAGTCGTGGAGGGTGGAGCGGTGATGGCCGGGGCCGCCGTGGTGGGGAGCGCCGGTGACGGCGAGGCCGACGGCGGATAGAGGACCGGGCGTACCGAGGGCTCGGCGACACGCGCCGCGACGATCACGCCGCCCCCGACGAGGACGAGCGCGACCACGAGGTCGAGTACCCGACGATTCATCCCACCAGCCTCGCATCGCGCCGCCCCCGAGACGCGGCACCCCACCCCATCCCGACCGCGACATCGGTCACACCCGACTCCACCCCGGAACGACGCCACGGCCCCGGATGCCCGTCCGAGGATTGACATTTTGTCAACTCCCGGCCGGGGGCTGGCTAGCCTGCACCCATGGGTACCGACTCCTCCTCCAGCGCCATGCCCCATGCCGCCACCGACGTGGGCATCGGCTCATTCGACGCCGTCGACTTCGATCCCTCGACGTTCGACCCGGCCCGGTTCGGCCTGACCACCGGCATCGTCGACCAGGTCGGCTACCAGCGCAGCGTCGACCGCTTCCGCTCCCAGGGCATCGCCCTGCCCACCTTCGCCCAGATGGCCGACCCGTCGACCATCCCCGACGCCGTCCTGTCGTCACTGACCGGGGTGGACCGCAACGCAGCCGACGCCCGGAACCTCTGGCGGGTCCACTGGTACAACGACCTGCACGGCGGGTTCGTGGACCTCCCCGAACACGTGGTGCTGCCACCGGAACTCACCGGCGTCCCGTCGCCCATCATCGTGGCCTTCGGCAACCGCTTCCCCATGATCGGGGCCCACAAGGTGCTGGCCGCCTACGCCTGCCTGGTCCCACGGATCGTCAGCGGCGAGTACGACCCCACGCTGCACCGGGCCATCTGGCCGTCGA
>CAYWBE010000198.1:0-3316 GCA_964456295.1 uncultured Candidatus Nemicrothrix sp. | reverse complement strand
AGGAAGGCCCGCCCGGCGGCCACCTCGGCCAGCCGGTCGGTCAGCTCCCGGGCCTCACCGGCGAATACCAGCGGGGGCAGCGAGGAGAGCTGCTCGAGGACGGCTTCGTGGGCGTCACCATCGGGCCACTGGGGCTGCTGGAGGGCGACGTGGTCCCGCCACGTGCGGGGAGTCCAGGCGGTGGCGGTGGTGTTCACGGTGGATCAGCCTACGGGCGCCGCTTCGCGGGCCCGCAGGGGGTTTCCCGTTGGGCGGACCGGGTCAGGCCGGCCCGCAGACGACTCAGGCGACGTCGCTGTACTCGCTGGCCCGGTCCCGCACCGTGGTGACGGCACGCTTGACCAGACGACGGGCGGCCTCGGCGGTCACGCCCAGGTCCTCGCCGACCTCGCGGTAGCTCCGCTTGCGACCGTCGGTGAGGCCGAAGCGCTGCTCGACGGCGTAGCGGGCCCGGTTGTCCAGGACGTCCAGGAGGCTGGTGGCCATGTCGTTCTCGGCCATGGCCATCACCTGGAGCTCGGGGCCCGGGGTGGAGTCGGGGAGCAGGTCCACCAACTCGTTGCTGTCGTCGTCGCCGATGGTGCGGTCCAACGAGGTCGGGGTGGTCAGGCGGTGCAGCCGGGCGTGCTCCTCGTCGAGCTCGTCACCGTTGCCGGAGACGGCCCGCAGGGCGGCCCGCAGGCTGGCCGAGCGGTCGCCGGGGAGGCGGACCAGGCTGGCCTTCTGGTCCAGGGCCCGGCCGATGGCCTGGCGGATCCAGAAGGTGGCGTAGGTGGAGAACTTGAAGCCCTTGCGCCAGTCGAACTTGTCGACAGCGTGCTCCAGGCCGAGGTTGCCCTCCTGGATGAGGTCCAGCAGCTCCATGCCGGGGGGCAGGGGGTAGCGGCGGGCCACGCTCACCACGAGGCGGAGGTTGGAGCGGATGAACCGGTCCTTGGCCCGGGCGGCGGCCCGGATGGGACGCTCGATCTCACGACCGGTCTCGCCGGCCTCCTTGCGAGCCCGGGCCTCGGCCCCGGCCTCGATGATCTGGGACAGCTCCCGCTCTTCCTGGGCGTTCAGGAGGGGGACCATGCCGATCTCGTTCAGATACTGGCCTACGGAATCACTCATCTGCTTCTCACTTGCTTGTCGTGGTCCCGGGCGGTCGTGCGACGCGCGCCGAGATGGGGATTTCAGGGGGGAGACGGGCGTCCGGGACAGTCGGTGGGCGTTTCCGGCGACCTCGTCTGACAGAAAGTCAACCACACGGCGCGCGCGCCGTAAAGTCAAGTTCCCGTGACCTATGTCATACGGTCATTGCATAACTCGCTCTACATCGCTGAAGACCTGTGTATTCGCAGGTCAGTAAGGGTGTACGGAGGCGCCGTGACGATGGGAGCGCGACCGATGGCCGCCGGGTCGCCCGGTAGCATCGGTCCGTGACCGGCGTCCGATCTCCGTCCGGGGCCCCGCCCGGACCGCGCCGGATCGGGTTGCTCGGTGGCACATTCGATCCGCCCCATCGGGGTCATCTCGAGGCGGCACGGACCGCCCTGGACGCCCTCGGACTGGACGTCGTGGTGCTCGTGGTGGCCAACGACCCCTGGCAGAAGACGGCCGGTGGGCAGGAGGTGACGCCCGCCGAGGTTCGCCTGGCCATGGTCCTCGCCGCAGCCACCGGACTGGACGGCATCGAGGTGGACGACATGGAGATCCGTCGGGGGGGCCCGTCCTACACGGCCGACACCCTCGAGGCCTATGCCGACCGGGGACCCGATGACCGACTCTTCGTCATGGTGGGCAGCGACATCGCCCCGGGGATGGGGGACTGGGCGCGTCCAGCCGAGATACGGGAGCGTGCGACGATCGTGGTGATGGATCGGCCCGGGCATGTCGGGTCACGGCCGCCGGCCGGATGGGACCACGTGGTACTGGACGGCAGATTCCCCGAACTGTCGGGGACCGACATACGGGCCATGGTCGAGGCACACGGCACGGCGGCCGGTGCCGTTCCCGAGGCGGTGGCTCGACTCATCGTGGATCATGACCTCTACGGGGCCGACCGGTGACCGGCGATGGGCGACGGCGGCCTGCGCCGCCGCTTCCCGGCGCCTGGAAGTGGGGGTTCCCCGTCCTGGCCGTCGGCCTGGCCGTGTGGGGGGTGGTCCTCCTGCTGGGTGGGTTGACCACGGTGCTGGACAGCCGACGCGGCGAGACCCGTGGGGCGGTGACCGATCCGGCAGCTGCGGGGTTCGAGGCGTTCGTGGAGCAGACGTGGTCGATGCTGGTGGCCACCGAGGATGCATCCGGCGACCTGGTGCAGGTGGCCGTGGTTGCGGCTGCCGATCGGTCCGGTGGTGGCGGGACGGTTCTCCTCCTTCCGGTGGAGGCGATGGTCCCTGAAGGGCTGAACGATGGATCCGGGGCAGCGGACGACGCCGGCTCCCCGTGCGAGGGGCCCTGCCGGCTGGTGGACCGGCACCGTGATGGTGGACTGGACGCGGTGCGAACTGCCACCGCGTCGATTCTCGACGTGCAGGTGACCGCAGCGACCCTCCTGACGCCGGCCCGTTGGGAGAGCCTGGCCGGCCCGGCCGGTTCGGTGTCGGTGGCGTTGGAAGCCGACCTCGTGGCCTCCGCGGCCGACGGCACCTCGGTGGTGCGCTTTCCCGCAGGGCAGGTGGCCATCACGCCCACCGACGTGGTCGACCTGTTCGGTTTCCCGTCCGAGAGCGGCGACGGTTTCCTGGACCGGCTGGGGCGCCAGGAGGCCTGGTGGCGGGGATGGGTCGAGGCGTTGCGGGGCGGGGACCCCAGGGATCGGTTGCCCAACCTGGACCTCGAGGTGGTCGACCTGATGGCCACCGTGGCCGGAGGGCGGGTAAGGGTGGTCGCCGGTCCATGGGCGGACGGTGACGGGACGCCCACCGTGGACGCCGGCCGGCTGACCGACGTGGTGGTGGACATGTTCCCGTTCCCCATCCCGCGGGTGCCCGGTCAGCGCCCGTCGGTCCGCCTGCTGAACGGGACCGGGGATGCCCGGTTGGACGCGCCGGCCCGTGAGGCGGTGCTGAGGGCCGGGGTGGAGCTGGCCGTGGTCGGCAACTACCGCAACGACGGGGTGATCCAGACCCGGGTCATCCACCGGGACCCGGCCGACGAGGCGGCCGCCGAGGCGCTGGCCGCGGCAATCGGCGGGGGCGTCCTGTTCGACCAGTACCTGAGTCCGGTGACCGACCTCACGGTGGTCATCGGTGCCGACTTCGTTGCACCGACCATGCTGTCGGGGGGTTAGCGTTCAGCCGCTGTGAGCGATCAGACCACCACCGCCGGT
>CAYWBE010000197.1:0-3358 GCA_964456295.1 uncultured Candidatus Nemicrothrix sp. | reverse complement strand
TCGGGCCGCTCACGAAGGCGTAGGTGTCGTCGACCATCACCACGAGGTCGGCCAGCCCCAGCAGCAGCGCCGGACCGGACACGGTGGGGCCGGTGACGCAGAAGATGGTGGGGACCACGCCCGAGTTGGCCACGAACTCGCGTGCCGCGGTGCCCCAGCCGTGGACGGCGCCCACGCCTTCGTCGATGGCCGCTCCGCTGGAGGCCACGAAGCAGACGAGCGGGATGCGCTTGTCGCGGGCGGTCCGGGCGGCGATGGCCAGGTTCTCGCCGTCGGCCGGGCGGAGGGCCCCGCGGTCCTCACCGGCGATCTCCACGGCAAGCACCCGGCGGCCCCCCAGGTCCCGGACGCCGAAGGCCACCGAGCCTCCGGTGCGACTCCGGAGTGCCAGGCCACCCGCTCCCGCAGGGTGGGCTCCTGCAGGGTGGGCGTCGGCCGGTTCGGGGGACGTCGGCTCAGCGTCGCTCATGGCTCCAGCGTGACATGGATTCCGGGTTGGTGGGGGGCGATCTCGCGGATCACGTCGCACAGGACGTCCCGGGTGGCCATCACGGGCATCGACGGGGTGGTGCGTCGGTTGCGGACGAGTCCGACGGACCGGCGGGCCAGGCCCTCGACGTGGACCAGCGACCAGTCGCTCTCCGGATAGCCCGAGACGGCACTGGCCGGGAGCAGGGCCGGGGCGTATCCCTGGTAGGCCAGCGAGGCCAGCAGGCGCAGCCCGTCCACCTCGGCTGCCGCCTGGAGTCGCACGCCGACCGCACCGAGTTCCTGGTCGATGGCGTCGCGGAAGGTGGTGCCCACCGGCGTGAGCATGATCGGGTGCGTGGCCAGCGTCGCCACGTCGATGGTTCCGGCGCCGGCCAGCGGATGCCCGCCGGGGGCCACCACGATGCGCTCCTCGTCGAACAGCGGCTCGGTCTCGAGGCCCGCTTCGGTCACCGGGGTGTTGACCACTGCCATGTCCAGGTCGCCGTCCAGCACCCGGGGGGCCAGCGAAGTGGTGGTGGCGTCGACCAGCACCGGGTGGAGCGCCGGGTGGCGGACGGAGAGCTCGCCCAGCAGGGGAGTGGCCATCCACCGGCCGGTGGTGCCGATGCAGCCGATCCGCACCTCACCGGCCACCTCGTGGCGCATCGAGACGATGTCGTCGCTGATGGCCTGCAGTTCGGTCCGGATCCTCCTGGCCCGATCGACCACGGCTGACCCCTCGGGGGTGGGCTCCATGGAGTGCCGGTCGATCAGCACGGCGCCCAGTTCCTTCTCCAGTTTGGCCACGTGGGTGGAGACGTTGGACTGCACGGTGTGCAGGGCGCGGGCGGCCGCCGAGAAACTCCGGTGCTCGACGACGGCCAGCAGGTGGCCCAGTTGGCGTAGGTCCATCACCAATGAGGATGCCATGATCACGCGGCATCCGCGCTGTGGATGGGCGACGGGGTGGTCGGTGGCCCCGGGACCGACCGTGGGCGTCGTAGGGTCGGCCCGGGTCGGACGTCCATGGATCCGGCCCCGCCAACCACACCTCGACAGCAGTCCTCCAACGATGCCGACCGCGCTCTCCATCCATCTCGGAACTACGGCCGTGCATGCTGCGGTGTCCGTGGACGGCCGGATCGACGTGCTGGCCATGGCCGAGGACCGGACCTCGGTAGAGGCCCCCGACCCCACCGACGGGAGGGGTCTGGTCCGCCTGCTGGTGGAGACCCATGCCCGATGCGTCCAGGTCGTCGATGCCGTACCTGACGAACTGCTGATCGTGCGGCCCGACGGAGCCGACGCCGTCGACCCGGTGCTGGTGGAGGCGGCCCGCCGGGCCCGTGTGCCGGTGCCGACCATCCTCGACGAGAACCGCGCCGTCGCCGCCCTGGCCGCCCACGGGCCGCGGGGCGTGTCCCGGGAACTGGCCCCCGCCCTGGGCGGGATCTTCTGGCACCGCCGTGGGGACGCCCCCACCGGGCCCAAGCCGATCGTCACCCGGGCCGACCTCGGTAGTGCAGCGGTGCCCGACCGGGTGCCGCCGGCCCCGTCGGTGGTGGCGGTGGGGCCCCGCACGGTGTTCGAGCAGGACGGCGGGTCGGGTCAGCGTCGACGGGGGGCATCGTTCCCATTGGTGGCGGCGATCGTGGTGGTCGCCCTGGGGGTGCTCGGGGCACTCGTGGTGTTGCGCTCCGAAGAGCAGCCCATCGCCCCGCCGTCCACGGCACCGCCCACCACGGAGGTTCCCGGCACGGTTCCCCCGACCACGGTGTCCCCGGCCACGGTTCCCCCGACCACGGTGGCACCCACGCTTCCTCCCACGACGGTGCCCCCGACCACCGTTCCTCCCACCACAGAGGTGCCGCCCACCGAACCCCCGACGACGACCGATCCGACCGGGGAGCCGGCCGACGGGGTCACCACGACCACCGTGCCCGGAGATGGCGGCGGAGACGGTGGCGATGCGGTCGGGGCGACACCGGAAGGTTCGACGACCACGGTGGCCCCCCGACTGGGCACGGTGACCCTGTCGGGGGTCGGCCTGACGGTGGACGCCACCACCGATGACGAGGTGCTGGTGGGCTTCGGTGACGACGCGTCGGCGGCCTCGGGGTACGTGTCGGGCGCACTGGGTGAGCCGATCGGGGACAGCGGCTGGGGGCCGGACGGCACCTGTACGGCCGCCGAGGTCAGGCGCCTGGGATGGGGTGGGTTGGAGATCGTCCTGGCCCGGGACTCGGTAGGGGACCCGGGCCGCCTGGTCCAGTGGTACCTCGACGGACCCGACTCCACGCGTACGTCATGGTGGACCCTGGAGCGGATCGGGATCGGCTCCACGGTGGCCGACCTCCGGGCCGCCCACGGTGCTTCGCTCCTGCTGGAGCAGCCTTCGGACCGTGACCCGGCTGGTTGGTTCGACACCGAACCGGTCCTGGGAGACGGGGTACTGGGAGCGGTGGGCAACACCACCGACTCGGGTCGGGTGCTCCTCATGTGGGCCGGAGACGGCTGTCAGCGCCGCTTCTCCTGACCCGGCCCGTCCGGACCGGTCACCCGCCTGCCAGCACTGCCTCCAGCGCTTCGGTGAGCGCCGGGCCGAACAGGTCCGGCCGGGTCACGCAGGCCGCGTGGTCGGCCGCCATCTCGTGGACGGTCGGAGCGGGCAGCGCATCCACCAGCTCGCGCTGGCGGATCGTCGGCACGATCTCGTCCTCCCGGCAGAGCACCACGGCGTGGGGAACGTCGACCCCGGCCAGCCAGCCGGTGGAGTCGAACCGACCCAGGTCGCGGCCGGCGGCCAGCACCCGCGACAGCACCCCGGCCTGCGTCTCGTCCCACGCCCACTCGTCGAAGGCGGCGTCCCCGATGCTGGTTGCCCTGC
>CAYWBE010000196.1:0-3363 GCA_964456295.1 uncultured Candidatus Nemicrothrix sp. | reverse complement strand
ACATGTCCGAGGCCTACATCGTCGACGCCATCCGCACGCCCACCGGCAAGAAGGGTGGCGGGTTGTCCCAGGTGCACCCCGCCGACCTCGGCGCCCACGTGATCGCCGAGGTGCTGGAGCGCAACGACGTCGACCCGATGGCCGTCGACGACGTGGTGATGGGCTGCCTCGACAACCTCGGCCCCCAGGCCGGCGACATCGCCCGGACGGCCTGGTTGGCCGCCGGCCTGCCCGAGGCCGTGCCCGGCACCACCGTGGACCGGCAGTGCGGGTCGGGCCAGCAGGCCGTCAGCTTCGCGGCCATGGGCGTCATGTCCGGCGTGCAGGACCTGGTGGTGGCCGGCGGGATGCAGAACATGAGCATGATCCCCATCGGCCTGGCGCTGGAGGCCGCGAAGCCGTTCGGCCACGACGATCCCTTCACCGGGTCGACCGGCTGGGTGGACCGCTACGGCACCCAGGAGGTGTCCCAGTTCCGGGGCGCCGAGATGATCGCCGAGAAGTGGGACCTGTCCCGTGAGGACATGGAGGCCTTCGCCTTCGAGAGCCACGAGCGGGCCATCCGGGCCATCGACGAGGGTCGGTTCGATCCCGAGGTCAGCCCGCTGGCCGGCGTGGAGGCCGACGAGGGCCCCCGTCGGGGCGGCAGCCTCGAGAAGATGGCCCAGTTGGCCCCGCTGGTCGAGGGCGGGCGCATCACCGCCGCCCTGGCCAGCCAGGTCAGCGACGGGGCGGCCGCCCTGCTGGTGGCCTCCGAGCAGGCCGTGGCCGACCACGGACTGACCCCCCGGGCCCGGATCCACCACATGAGCGTCCGGGGCGATGACCCGATCTACATGCTGACCGGTCCCATCGCGGCGACCACCCACGCCCTGGAGCGGACCGGCATGTCGATCGACGACTTCGACCTGTTCGAGTGCAACGAGGCGTTCGCCCCGGTGCCCCTGGCGTGGATGCTCGAGCACCACGTGCCCCACGAGAAGGTCAACGTGAACGGTGGGGCCATCGCCCTGGGGCACCCGCTGGGCTGCAGCGGTGCCAAGTTGATGACCACCCTGCTCCACGAGCTGGAGCGCACCGGTGGCCGCTACGGCCTCCAGACCATGTGCGAGGGTGGCGGCCAGTCCAACGTCACGATCATCGAGCGGCTCTGACCGGTCGGCGGGGGCCATCCCGGCGGGCCGGGGTTCTCGGTTCGCTGACTTCCGGAGTCGGATGATCCGGCCGTCGCCCAGTTCCTGACGGAGCATCAGATACCGGTTCGGGCCTACGATGCAGCGCGTGAGCGAGCAGATGACCACCGGCACGAGCGCCGCGGAACTCCGAGCCTCGGACGGCCGGGTGCCCGGGCGACGTGGCCTGGCCACCCGCCAACGGGTGCTGGATGCCACCGGCACCCTGCTGGAGACGGTGGCCTACCGGGACCTCAAGGTGGTCGACATCGCCCGGGAGGCCGGAACCTCGCCGGCCACCTTCTACCAGTACTTCCCCGACGTCGAGTCGGCCATGCTGGCCATGGCTGCCGACCTGGGCGAGGCCTGGCACGACGACCTCTCGAACCTGGTGACCAACCGGGACTGGGACGGCGATCCGGACGGGTCGGCCCACCTTGTGGCCGACGGGATGCTCGAGTTCTGGACCCGGCACAAGCCGGTGCTGCGGGTCCTGGACCTGGCCTCCATGGAGGGCGACCTGCGCTTCCGGGACATCCGGACCAACCTCCTGGCGGGAGCCACCGGGGCATTGATGGCGTTGGCCGCGGACCGCGACACCCCCGGTGACCCGAGGGCCTCGGCCGGCGTCGTGGTCGGGATGCTGGCCCACGTGGCCAACCACCAGCACGGCCTCGAACGGTGGGGCGTCGCCCACGACGTGCTGGTCGACACCGTGGCCGGCATCATCCGCCGGACCATCCTGGGCGTGGCCTGAGACCCGTCCCTGCGTGGGCACGGTCTCGCCGGGAGTCCGGCACCGGGCCACCGCTAGCCTCCACCGGGTGACGCCCCGAGTCCGATTCGCCCCCTCGCCGACCGGCTACCTGCACGTCGGTAGTGCACGCACCGCGCTGTTCAACTGGCTGCACGCCCGTTCGGTCGGTGGCACCTACGTGCTCCGCATCGAGGACACCGACGCCGAACGCAACCGCAGCGACCTGACCGACAGCCTGCTGGCCGAGCTGGAGTGGCTGGGCCTGGATTGGGACGAGGGTCCGTACTTCCAGTCCGAGCGCCGTGACCGACACCGCGAGGTGGTCGAGGACCTCCTGGAGCGGGGCCTGGCCTACCTGTGCGACGCCGACAACCGGGAGGTGGAGGGTTCGACGTTGGCCGACGGCCTGGCCGTCCGGTTCCGGATGCCGGCCGGGGCGACCATGGCCTTCGACGACGTGGTGCGCGGTGGGGTCTCGTTCGCCACCGACGACCTGGAGGACTTCGTCATCTGGCGGTCCAACGGCTCGCCCATGTTCCTGCTGGCCAACGCGGTGGACGACGCCGACATGGGCATCACGCATGCCATCCGCGGCGAGGACCTGCTGTCCGGGGTCCCCAAGGTGCTCCTCCTGCTGGACGCCATCGGGGCGCCCCACCCCACATACGCCCACCTGCCCCTCCTGGTCAACGAGCAGCGCAAGAAGCTCTCCAAGCGCCGTGACGACGTGTCGATCGGCGACTACCGGGCCCGGGGCTACCTGCCCGAGGCCATGGTCAACTACCTGGCCCTGCTGGGCTGGGGTCCACCCGACGACGTCGAGATCAGGCCGTTGGACGAGATCGTCGACCTGTTCCGTATCGAGGACGTCAACAAGGCAGCCGCCTTCTTCGACCTCAAGAAGCTCGAGCACGTGAACGCCACCCACCTGCGGGCCCTGTCCAAGCCGGACTTCATGGCCCGGGTCGAGCCGTGGGTGGGGGCCGACGCTCCGTGGCCGGCCGAGCGGTTCGACCCCGGGCGGTTCTCGACCATGGTGGACCTCGTCCAGGAGAAGCTCCGCACGCTGGGTGACACGCCCCGCTTCGTGGACTTCCTGTTCCTCGACGACCCGGTGGACGATCCCGATTCCTGGGACAAGGCCATGGTCAGGGGGCCGTCGGCGGCCGAGATGCTGGACGGGGCGGCCGCCGCGCTGGCCGGGTGCCCGTGGGAGACCGAGGCCATCCTGGCCGCCGTGGCTGCGGTGGGCGAGTCGTTGGACCTGAGGCTGGGCAAGGCCCAGGCGCCGGTCCGGGTGGCGGTGACCGGCCGGACGGTGGGGCCGCCGCTGTTCGAGACCATGGCCGGGTGCATGGAGCGCGACGAGGTCCTCCGGAGGATCGCCCGGGCCCGGGCCCGGCTGTAGGGCGCTGCGTCCCGTGGGCCGGCCTG
>CAYWBE010000195.1:0-3366 GCA_964456295.1 uncultured Candidatus Nemicrothrix sp. | reverse complement strand
AGTGGGCCGGTGAGGGCGACGGAGAGGTCGACGATGCGGATGCCGTCGAGGGGGCCGGGCATGGGGCGACGGTAGTCGGGGACCTGATCGGGCGGGCAGCCGGACACAGGCCGCCGGGTGGCGCGGACCTACGGTCGGCGTGGTCGGGACGTCGGTGGCTACAGGAGGTGTGGCGTGATCCAGCAGTTGGACGGCCGGGTGGCCGTGGTGACCGGAGCGGCATCGGGCATCGGCCTGGCCATGGTCGAGGCCTTCCTGGCCGAGGGGATGGTCGTGGTGCTGTCCGACGTGGACGCCGGAGCGCTGGCCTCCCAGGTGGACCGGTTGTCGGTCGACGCCGGCGACCGGGTGTCGGGCACGGTGTGCGACGTGGTCGATCCCGACGCCGTGGCCGCCCTGGCCGACGAGGTCTGGGACCGCCATGGCGGAGTCCACGTGCTGTGCAACAACGCGGGCGTCGGGCCGGCCGGTCCGGTGCTGGAGACCACACCGTCGGAGTGGCGGTGGACGGTGGACGTCAACGTGCTCGGCGTGGCCCACGGCGTGCTGGCCTTCGCCCCCCGGATGGTCGCCGCCGGTGCGGGGCACATCGTCAACGTGGCCTCCCAGGCCGGCCTGATGACCAACGCCTTCCTCGGGATGTACGCGGCGAGCAAGCACGCGGTGGTCGGCCTGTCCGAGGCGCTCTACCGGGAGTTGGAGGCCACCCCGGTCGGGGTGTCCTGCCTGTGTCCGGAACTGGTGTCGACGTCGATCTTCGACGTGGCCCGACTGCGGCCCGACTGGGTGGAGGTGGCCGATGGGAGCGACGCCGCCCAGGACCAGTTGGCCGAGTTGCTGTCCGAACGGGGGATCGGCACCGACGAGGTGGCCGGACGGGTGGTGGAGGCGATCCGGACCGGACGGTTCTGGGTGTTCACCCACGACGTCACGTTGCCCACCGCCTCACGCCGGTTCGAGGACATGCAGGCCGGTCGGAACCCCTCGACGATCTCCTGAGACCCGGCTGCCCGACCCGTACCCGCTCGGTCAGCTGCCCAACCCGTACCTGGCGAAGTCCACCTGGCCGGTGGTCATGGCGGCCATGAAGCCGCCGTCGATGTCCAGGTTGACGCCGTTGACGTAGCTGGCCGCCCGGTGGTGGCCCAGGAACAGCATGGCGGGCGCCATCTCGGCCGGGCTGGCCAGGCGCCCGATGCCTGCATCGGCCGTCATGTCGATCGCCGCGTCGCCCATGGCCTCACGGAAGTCCACCATGATCTTGGTGTCGGTCACTCCCGGGCAGATGGCATTGACCCGCACGCCGGAACGGATGGCCGTGGTGGACCGCCACATGGTCCAGTACTGCACGCACTCCTTGGAGAAGCCGTAGCCGTCGCCCACCAGGTCGTCGCGGCCGTCCAGCCAGGCGTCACCGTCGGTGAAGGACCCGGTGGCCAGCAGCTCGGCCAGTTCGGCCCGGTGGGCCGGCCAGCCGCCCCCGGCGAGTGAGGCGATGCTGGTGATCGAGGCGTCGTCGCCCATCCGGTCGAAGACGGCCTCGGTCAGGTGGCGCAGTCCCAGGAAGTTGACCCGCACCACGGTCCGGGGATCGAAGCGGGTGCCGCCGGGAATGCCGGCGCAGTGCATGAGGGCGTCGATCCGGGGTGGGAGGCCGTCCAGGGTGCCATCGATGGACGCCGGGTCCCCGAGGTCGACGTGCCGGGTGGTGGCCACGGGTGCCGTGACCTCGGCGATGTCCAGTGCGTGGACCTCGGCGCCGGCGTCCAGCAGCAGCGCGACGGTCTCGGCGCCCATGCCGGTGGCCGCGCCGGTGACCACCACGGTCCGTCCGGAGTAGTCGAGTAGAGGCTCGTTCGCCATGGTGGGTTGGCTCCAGTCGGGGTCGGCTCGGTTGTGGGTCAGAAGGGTGACCGGTCGAACCAGGCCGATTCCTCGCGGAGGCGCCGGCTGCGCCACCCGTCGGGGGTGCGGACCAGGTCGTGGTGGTACCAGCCACCGGTGAACCAGGTGTCTCCGCCGGTCAGGCGCATCGGGTTGTTGAACATGGCGGTCACGGTGGCCGTGTCGCCGTCCACGGTGAGTTCCACGTTGGACACCAGGTGCTGGGTCATCTCGAACATGGTCAGCGTGGCCGACAGGAACTCCACCACCTCGTCCACGGTGCCGGCGATCCCGCCGGCCGAGGTGTAGTCGATCTCGGCATCGGCGGTGAAGACGCTGCGGTACCGGTCCCAGTCCCGCCGATCCACCGCGGTGGCGTATCGGGTCAGCAGGTCCTCCACGGCGATCCGGTCCTCGAGGGACCGGTGGTCGTCGCTGTCCATGGGTCGCAACCTATTGCCGGTGGCCACCGGTGGCCGGATCGGGACGAGGGGATCGGCCCCCCGGACCGGGCCCGCCGGTGGTGGGTTGCCTAGGGTCGCTCCTGATGACGAGCACCGCTGGCCAGCCTGCGCCGGTCGACCTCGAGGCGCTGGACCTGTCGTCGATCGAGCCGTTCTGGACGGCGCCGGTGGTCGACCGGCACGCGGCGTTCGCCGCCCTGCGACGCCACGACCCGATCCGGTTCTTCCCGGAGCAGGAGACCGAGTACCTGGCCGCCGGTCCGGGCTACTGGGCGGTGACCCGCCACGCCGACGTGGTCGAGGCCAGTCGTCGTTCCGACGCCTTCTGCTCCGGTGAGGGCACCAACATCCCCGACCTGCCGCCGGAGTTCCGGGAGTTCTTCGGCTCCATGATCAACATGGACGATCCGCGCCACGCCCGCCTCCGCAGGGTGGTCTCTGCGGGCTTCACCCCGCGGATGATGCGCCACCTCGATGACGGCATCGTCGCCACGGCCTCGGCCATCGTGGACCGGGTGGCCGACCGGGGGTCGTGCGACTTCGTGACCGAGGTGGCCTCCCGCCTGCCGTTGACCGTCATCTGCGACCTCATGGGCATCGAGCCGGACCGCTATGACGACGTGTTCGAACTGTCCAACATCGTCCTGAGCCAGGGCGACCCCGAGTACATCCCGGAGGGGGCCAACCCGTTGGAGGCGTTCCTGGCCGCCGGTGCCGGACTGGCCGCCATCATGGCCGAGACGGCCGAGTCGCGGCGGGGTGGCGACGGCGAGGACCTCACGTCGGTGCTGGTGCACGCCGAGGTGGACGGCGAGCGGCTCACCCCCGACGAGTTGGCCTCGTTCTTCGTGCTGCTGTGCGTGGCCGGCAACGAGACGACCCGCAACTCCATCTCGTGGGGACTCTGGTTCCTGACCCGGAACCCCGACCAGCGGGACCGGTGGATGGCCGACCTCGAAGGCGTGACGCCCACCGCGGTGGACGAGATCGTCCGCCTGTCCAGCCCGGTCACCCACTT
>CAYWBE010000194.1:0-3379 GCA_964456295.1 uncultured Candidatus Nemicrothrix sp. | reverse complement strand
TGGGGGAGAAGGGGCTGGGGGCGTACTCGGGATCGGTCATGGGTCGACCCTACGGGGGTGGTCCGGGAGTCCGACCAGCGGGACCAGTCGACCCGTTCCCGACCCGTTGCCTGCCCCGTCCCCGACCATGGCCGGTCCTCAACGGCTGCGTAGCGTGCACGTTGAGCGCCGTCCGGCCCCGGAAGCGGCGTTCTCCGGGGAGGATGCAGGTGGTCGACCAGCCGAACGGCACCGGTGGTGGAGGGATCGCCCTGGAGGTCCTCAATCCGGGGTTCATCGACCTCATGGTCGGGCGGAGGTCCGATACCTGCATCGACGGCTTCCTCGGCATCCGCCACGAGGAGTTGTCCGCGGGTCGACTGGTGGCCGAGTTCGACGTGGACGACCAGCACCTGTCGTTCGTCGGCAACATGCACGGTGGGTGCCTGGCCGCCCTGTGCGACCACTGCCTGGGGGTGGTGCTCTACCCGGTGATGCCACCCGGGTCGTGGGCGGCCACCACCGAGTTCAAGGTCAACTACCTGAAGCCGGTGTCGGAGGGGACCTGTCGGGCCACGGCCACCGTCGAGGCCATGACGAAGCGGTCCGCCGTGGTGTCCATCCGGGTCGAGAACGTGACCGACGACGGCACCCGGCTGGTGGCCCTCGCCCAGGGCACGTGCACGGTGAAGTTGGCCGGGGAACGGCCCGGTTGACCTCGGGAGCACAGCGCTACCATTGGCCCCGCTCCGGCCTCGGTCGGAGGGACGCACCGGTGCCCGAGCGGACCAAGGGAACGGCCTGCAAAGCCGTAAAGCCGCGGGTTCAAATCCCGCCCGGTGCTCGACTGATCGGGCGATCCGCGACCGCGGGTCGGGGCGGCCGATGAGCAACGGGGGCACCCATGGATGAGCAGGGTTCGACCGACGGGGTCGAGACCACCGGCGACGATCGCGCCCACGAGCCGGACCCGACGCTGCCCCACACCCCACCCTTCGGGATCAAGGCGGTTCATCCGGGTGACGAACCGCCGGTCGGCCCGCCTGACCAGGGTGACGTCGTGCCCCGGAGGGAACGCCCGGCGGGCAACGGCCTGGCTGCCATGGCGGCCACGGTCGGCGTGGTGCTGGCCATCATGGGGACGTTCCTGCCGTGGGTCGTGGTGGACCGGCCTGACGGAGCCGTCGACCGCCTGATCGGTTGGGACCTCGCCGGCGATGCCGTGCTGGTGCTGGTCACCAGCCTGGTGGCCGCTGCGGTGACCGGGGCACTGTGGGTCGGCCAACGGGGTCTGGTGCACAAGCTGGTGCTGCTGGTCGCCGGGGGCGTGCTGCTGGTGGTGGCCGGCATGGAGATCTCCGACGTGCGGGCCGTCGACGCCGCTTCGGCGCTCGAACGGTCGGTGGGAAGCGGCCTGCCCGTGGTGGCACTGGGCGGCGTTCTGCTGGTCGGTGGTGCGCTGTTGGACCGTGGATCGTGGTCGTTCGGCTCCCGCTGACCGGTACCCTGTGGCCTTCCGGGGCCGTTAGCTCAGTTGGCTAGAGCACCTGCATGACGCGCAGGGGGTCGGGGGTTCGAATCCCTCACGGCCCACTGTGGTGACCAGCGGAAACGTTGGTCATCTTTGGGTTTTGGGCTGTGTCCTGCTCGCCAGTTGCTCGCCAGTTGGCCGTAGTCCTGCCCTTCTCACTAGTCCCGTGGCAAGACCAACAATACGCCTACATGCGATTCAGCATTGGTCTAGAAGGATTCTCGGTAGCCGGACGGCTGTCTAGATCCGCAACCGTTGGCGGGTTGAACAGGTTCAACCGGACCACCTCTGGACAGCCGGAACTACTGGTAAGTCATGCCGCCACGGATGCTTGGGACTGGAGCCTTCCATGTAGTGGTCGTCGCCGACCTAGAACCGCTGGAGTCGTATCCAGATTCGGGAAGACCGGTCAATAGCCCGGTGGGTAGTGGAATCGATCTATGGAGCGCTCCTTCTCCGACCATTCACGGCTCGAGCCTCCGCGCTGCAGGACACCTGGGATCGTAAGGTCGCGCTGACCTTGAACTAGAGAGATCGCCGGTCTTCCCAGTGGACCTTCAGCAGATCATCAGCCGATACGCAGAGGGATTCGCTGCCGTCGACCGGCTTACTACGACGCAGTTCTACAACCCAAGAACCAAGGACCCGTACCTTTTGGGGTTTCGATCGCTTGATGAACCGACAGCGATAAATGAACTCGTCACATGGTGGAGGGCCGAGGATGGGTCGCCTCCAAAGTGGGCGATGGGCCATGAGGTTCAGGTTCCCTACCCGGGCCTGCCGAAGTCCAACACGCCCTGTCGTTTCGGACCTCGCCACCGGGCGCTCAGGTGCACCAGTCTTCCATCAGAACCGGTAGGGACGTTCGGCCCTTGTTCCCACGCGAGCCCCGTTCCTATGTCGTGGACGGGTAAACGACCTGGCCGGAGAACCAGCGGAGGAAGCGTTCGGGGGTCCACTACCCATCGAACACGACGATGCTGCGGCCAAGGCCACCGGTACGCATCTCGTGGAAGGCCTCATCCACCTCGTCGAGGGGGATGTGCCGGGCAGTCACCTCGTCGAGGAGGAGGCGCCCCTCGAGGTAGTGCTCGACGAGTAGCGGCATGTCCACCCGGAACCGGTTCGAGCCCATATTGGAACCTTGGAGATAGGCATCGAATAATGCCGATCACGCACTACGCCCACTACATCAGCAAGGAGCGGTACAGAGAAGAACTAAGCCGCAACTGGCAGTAAGCCGCCGCCTGTACGCATCTACACCGAGGGCGTCAGAGACACCCCCGCCCCCCAGGGGAGGGGTGACAGACTGAGACCGTCAGGGTCAGAGCCGGCAGTCCGATCCGTTCGCAGAGTTGCCTTAGCGACCTTCTGACGTTCGAATGGCCTAGCGGTCGTAGATGATCGGCGTGCGGTCGTCGGGGTGGTTGGTGGCCACGTTCGGTGACGACACGTGGTGGGCGTAGATCCGGTCGGCGAAGGTTGTCCAGGCTGGATCCTGATGTCCGCAGGCCCGCCACGGGTTCTGGACCAACTCGTCGAAGCGGTCGTCCCGGGGGATGCCCAGCGCGTTGGCGGCCGCGTGGATGTCCATGCCGTGAGTGGTGCGAGAGTCGAGGTGCACGGCGATGCCGGCCAGGTCATCGGCCGACCAGGGCGCGGTCATGTAGGGCAGGCCGTCCCACCGCGAGACAGCGCTATAGGAGCAGTAGTTGTGTTCGATGCCCAAGGAGTGGCCTGCCTCATGGAAGTTGATACTGCAGCACGGGTTGTTGACCGTGCCGCCCAACGGCCAGTCAGGCCACGCGTCCTCTCGCGCGAGGTCCCCGGCGTCGACCACCCAGGAGTTGTGGTACAGGAAACCGCGTG
>CAYWBE010000193.1:0-3382 GCA_964456295.1 uncultured Candidatus Nemicrothrix sp. | reverse complement strand
ACCTGGCCCGCGACCGTGGCGGCATGGACCTCGCAGTGGGCCGCCTCGCCCACCTGCCGGCGCTCACCCTCAGCATCAGCTCCGACACCCTGTACCCGACCAACCAGCAGACGGCGCTGCGTGACGCCATCCGGCGGGCCGGCGGGCGTTGCGACCACCACGTGATCCAGAGCCCCGATGGCCACGACGGGTTCCTGCTGGCCACCCGTGAGGTCGGTTCCCATCTCGACGCATTCCTCCGGGAGGTGGAATCCACATGACCGACGAGAACGCCGAGGCCCGCGGGCCCGTGCAACCCGAGACGGCCGCCGTGCTCGGTGGTCGGGCCGATGGCGAGGCGTCGCTGGCCCCCGTGCTCTATCCGACGTCGACCTTCGGTTTCGACACCGTCGACGAGGGTCGCCACCTGGCCACCGCCATGGCCCCCGAGCGGTTCTACAGCCGGTACGGGAACCCGACCATCAACGCCTTCGAGGCGACCATCGCCGACCTGGAGGGCGCCGAGGCGGCCCGGGCGTTCGCCTCGGGCATGGGGGCGGTGAGTGCCGTGGTGCTGGGCATCTGCTCGTCGGGGGACCACGTGGTGGCCCAGCGCCAGATGTACGCCGGCACCCAGCTGTTCCTCCAGACCGTGTGTCCCCGCATGGGCATCGACGTGACGTTCGTGGACGGCACGGTGCCCGGTGCGTTCGCCGAGGCCGTGGTGCCCGGCCGGACGATGCTGGTGTTCGCCGAGACGCCGGCCAACCCCCGCCTCGACCTGGTCGACCTCGACGACCTGGGTTCGATCGTCAATGCCCTGACCGTCGTGGACTCCACGTTCGCCACGCCGCTGGGCCAGCGACCCCTCGACCACGGGGTGGACCTGGTGCTCCATTCGGCCACCAAGGGCATCGCCGGCCACAACGACGCCACCCTCGGGGTGATCGCCGGCTCCGAGGACCTGATCTCGTGGCTGTGGGGGTTCGCCACCCTCCAGGGGGCCAACGCATCGCCGTACGACGCCTACAACGCCCACCGCGGGGTGCGGACCCTCGGGGCCCGGCTCCGCCAGCAGTCCGAGACGTCGCTGGTCCTGGCCGGGTTCCTGGAGGGTCGCGACGAGGTGTCCGGGGTCCGCCATCCGGGCCTGTCGTCACACCCCCAGCACGACCTCGCCGTGCGCCAGATGCGGTCAATGGGGGGCCTGCTCACCTTCGACCTGGCTGGTGGGGTGGACGCCGGCCGGCGGTTCGTGGAGGCCACGACCATCGCCCGTCAGGCCACGTCGCTCGGCGGGCCGGAGACCCTGGTGTGCCACTCGGCGACCACCACGCACGTGAGCCTCACCCCCGAGGAACTCGAGGCGGCGGGAATCGGCCAGGGGACGGTCCGGGTGTCGTGCGGCCTCGAACACGTCGACGACCTGGTGGCCGACTTCGCCCGTGGGCTCGACGCGGCGGGCGCCTGAGCACACGCCGACCCGTCCATGCCCGAGATCCTGGAGGTTGAGGCCTACCGCCGTCTGGCCGAACGGGTGGTCGGCCGGACCATCGCGTCGGTCGAGGCGCCTGACGGCTGGTTCCTCAAGGGAGGGGTCACGCCACGTGGGATGGCCGATGCCCTGAGTGGCCGCCGGATCACCGCGGCCCGTCGGCACGGCAAGGTCCTCCTGCTGGACTCCGGAGGGCCCACCCTCGGCCTGCGGTTCGGGATGACCGGTCGCCTGCTGGTCGACGGCGAAGCAGCCATCGAGCGGCTGGAGTGGGGCGGTCGACGATCCGACCCGGTGTGGGAACGGTTCGGCCTGCGGTTCCGGGGCGGCGGTCGCCTCTGGATCGACGACCCCCGTCGCCTGGGCGGCGCCGAACTGGAGCCCGACCTGGCGGCCCTCGGCCCCGACGCATGGACGCTCGGCCCGGCCGGGTTACGGAGCGCGCTGGCCGGCGGACGGGGACCGCTCAAGGCCCGCCTGCTGGACCAGGGTCGGGTGGCCGGCCTGGGGAACCTGCTGGTCGACGAGGTGCTCTGGCGGGCCGGGCTGTCGCCGGTGCGGCCGGCCGGGGGCCTGGACGTCGACGAGGTCCGCCGCCTGCACCGGATCGTTCGCCGCACGCTGGACCAGATGGATCGTCGGGGTGGGAGCCACACCGGCGACCTGTTCGAACACCGTCGCCCCGGCGGGATGTGCCCCCGGGACGGGGCATCCATGCAGCGGGACACGGTCGGTGGTCGGACCACCTGGTGGTGCCCCGTGCATCAGTGCTGAACCACCGGGAGCGGGGTGGCGGAAGTAGAATTCGGGCATGCGGAGGAGGGGCCGGGTCGCGGCGCGTCGACATGCGTCCATCCTGGGACTGTTCCTGGCCGTCGGCCTGTGGTTCGCACCCCTGGCTGGGCCGGCGGTTGCCCAGGTCACCACCATCGAGACGGTCCCGCCGGAGGTCGACGACGAGGGTCGCACGGCCGGCGAGCGCATCGACGGGGTGGTGGTCATGCTGCGGGTCCTGGGGGTCGTGGTCGTAGTGAGTACCGGCGCCTTCTGGTGGCGGACCCGTCCGGGGGCAGCCGTGGTCGGGACGATGGAAGAGACCGGCGACGAGCCGGTGGAGGTGGCCTGATGGGCGAACCCGTGCTGGACGTCGAGGCCATGCTGCAACGCTTCCGGGAACGGGCGGCCGCCGTGCGGACCCGCACGCTGCCGCCAGTGGGCGGCGAGGAGCGACAGCGGTTCATCGACCAGGCCCAGGACGACCTGATGGACTACGGCATCGTGGCCGACGCCGAGGCCACCCTCGATGATGGGGTCCTCACCCTGCGGATCGACCTGCGTCCGCCGTCTGACACCTGACCCGGGGGCGCCAAATGGGCCCCTGACCGCTATCGTTCCGGTCTGACGCGGACGTAGCTCAGCTGGTAGAGCATCACCTTGCCAAGGTGAGGGTCGCGGGTTCGAATCTCGTCGTCCGCTCCACGGGAACCCCCTGCTCGGCAGGGGGTTCTGTCGTTCTCCACCCCGGGTCCATGGCCGCTGGGACCGGTCCATCCGATCTGGGATGCTCGGGAGATGCGTTGGTTCGGTGCGCTCGGCTGGGTGGTCCTCCTGGTCGGTTGCGCGAGTTCGGCTGACGAGGCCGTGGGGCCGACCTCCATCGTCGGGTCGGCGTCGGGGGCGCCGACGACGGCCGTCACCACCGTGTCGCCCACGACCGTGGACGTTCCGGTGGGCGGGGCGACGACCACGGTTCCGGTGACGACGGTCCAGTCGACGGTGCCCACGACCACGGCACCGGCCACCACGACGAGCGGCACAGCGGCGACCATCCCGTCCACCACCGTGCCGGTTCCGACTCCGGCCGGGCATCCCCGGATCTGCCAGCCCTGGGCCGGTGTGGGGGATCGG
>CAYWBE010000192.1:0-3390 GCA_964456295.1 uncultured Candidatus Nemicrothrix sp. | reverse complement strand
GCCGTCCACGATGGGGTCGGGCACCGTCGCCGGGTCCACCAGGTCGTGGTACGGCGCCGGTGCCGTGAACGGCGGATGGGGCCGGTAGATCGAGGCATGGACGAACCACGGATCGCCCGTGGCCTCCAACCGGGCCAACTCGTCGACCACCTCGCCGACCAGGAAGGCCGTCTCGGTCTCATCGGCGTCGAACGGCGGCGGCGGCCAGGACGCCCCCCGCCCTGCCGGCACCTCGACGTCGTCCCGGGGCCGCAGGAACCGCTCACGGTCCGACACGTCATGACCCCGGCCCTCCAACCACCGGTACCAGGCCTCCCGGTGTTCCGGAAGCTCGAGACCCACCCGGAAGCCGGGAAGCAGCCCCTCGTAATCCTCCAGCCGGGGGTCGTCGGGTGCCACGGTCCGAGGGTCCACCGTGGTGTCGGTGTGGCCGAACAGCACCGGGTCGTAGCCGGCTTCCCGCATGGCCAGGGCCACGTTGGTGAACCGGGCATCCAGCGGGGTGCCGTTGTGTACCGACCGGTGCACGTGCTGGTAGGTGCCGGTCAGCAGGCTGGCCCGGCTCGGACCGCACGGCGCGGCCTGGGCGTAGTGGGAGGCGAACCGCACCCCGTCGGCCGCCAACCGGTCCAGGTGGGGAGTGGAGACCGAGGGGTGGCCGGCCGCCCCGAGGCAGTCGCCCCTCCACTGGTCGAGGGTCACCAGCAGGACGTTGGGTCGTCGCATCGCCCTGATCCTGCCAGCCCGCCCGACTTCCGGCGACCGTCCCCGGGTGATGGCCACCCGGCCACTGCCACGCGGTGAGCCACCACTAACGTCCGGCGATGGTCCGGTCCCTGTCCCTCCCCTCCAGGATCCCCCGGTCCGGGCGGTCCCTCGGCCTGCTGCTGGCCTTCACCGGGATGTTCCTGGTCTCGACTGATTCCCTGCTGGTCCGGTACGCCGAACAGGAGTCCGAGGTCGACGGCTGGACCATCGCCTTCATGGTCGGCCTGTTCTCCTTCCCGGTCTCGTGGGGCCTGGCCATCCGGTCCCTTGGTCGCAACACCATGGCCGAGGCCTGGCGGTGGCGTCGGCCGCTCCTGGTCACCGGGCTCCTGGGAGGGATCGGCACCACCTCGTTCCTCACCGCGGTGACGTTGACCGCGGCGGCCAACGTGGTGGCCATCATCGCCTCGGGCCCGATCTTCGCCGCCGCCCTGGCCCGACTGGCCCTCCACGAGCGGACCTCGGCCCGGACGTGGCGGTCGATCGGCCTGGTCATGGGCGGCATCGTGGTCATCGTCGGTGGGTCGATGGCCGGCGGGGGCATCGCCGGTGACCTGGTGGCCCTCATGGCCATCATGGTCTTCGCCGTCAACCTGGTGATCTGGCGTCGGCACCCCGACCTGCCCCGCACCCTGGTCATCGCCGTGACCGCCACCGGCATCATGCTGGTCACCGCAGCCTTCGCCGATCCGTCGCTCCTGGATCGCCGGGCGCTCCTGGCCACCCTGGCCATGGGCGGGTTCTTCGGACCCGTGGCCCGCCTCTGCATGTCGACGGCCACCCGCCACGCCCCACCGGCCGAGGTCAGCCTGTTCACCCCGGTCGAGACGGTCACCGCGTCGCTCTGGGTGTGGTTGTGGTTCGACGAGGTGCCGGCGACGGCCACCTTCATCGGTGGGACGATTGTGGTGATCGCCGTCTTCTACGGCCTGACCGGTCCGGCTCGCGAAGTCGACCCCGAACCTCCGAGGCAGGCATGACCCCGCCGTCCGCCGATACCGATCCGGTCCTCGGCCAGTTGGCCGCCCTCGGCATCGACCACCAGGTCATGGCATGCGATCCGGCACTGGCCGACACGGCCGACTTCTGCGCCGCCTACGACATCGACCCCGCCGACTCGGCCAACGCCATCCTGGTGGCCGGCCGGGCCCGCGAGGGCGAGGAACGACCGTTCGCCCTCTGCCTGGTACTGGCCACCCACCGCCTCGACGTGAACGGAGCGGTCCGCCGACGGCTGGGATCGCGAAAGGCCTCGTTCGCCGGACCCGACGAGACGGCATCGCTGACCGGCATGCAGATCGGCGGCGTCACCCCGTTCGGCCTGCCGGCGAACCACCGGTTGCCCATCTGGGTCGATGCCGCGGTGATGGCCCGGGACCGGGTGGTGGTCGGCGGCGGCTCCCGGGACCGGAAGTTGCTCCTTCCCCCGGTGGGGCTGCTGTCCCTCCCCGGGGCCGAGGTCGTCGAGGACCTGGCTCGACCCATCCCCCCACCGGTGGACTGACCCCGACCGGGAACCCCGATCGGGAACGGGTCAGGAACGGGCCAGGTGGTCGACCAGCGCGTCGCGGGCACTACCCGGTGGCGCCGCGGCGACCAGACGACGCACCGTGTCACCCCGGCCCAGGACCTCCAGCAGGTCGGCGGCCATCGTGTCGACGAGGCACAGCAGGTCGAGGCGGGTCCCCTCGGTCAACGGGTCGGCGACCAGGCCGTCGACCACCGGCCCGGCGGCCAACTCGGCCCGCACCAGCTTCACCGCTGCGGCCTCCAACTCGTCGAGGGCATCCAACGCCCGCATGACCTCGGTGGCCTGGTCCCTGGGGAGCAGGCCCTCGGCGCGCGGGTCATCAGCGCGTGGTTCACCGGTCGACACGTGGTGAGTGTGGATCGAACACACGCGCGACCGGTGGATACCCGCTGACCTGCACGTCGACCGGTACCGTCCGCTCCATGGAGCTGGTCGAGGTGCAGTCGCTGATGGAGCAGCTCTACGGCCGGGCCGACCGGGAACGAGGCGTCCCGGCCACCGTGGCCTGGCTCTGCGAGGAACTCGGGGAGTTGGCCCAGGCCACCCGGAAGGGCACGCCTGAACAGCAACTCCACGAACTGGGCGACGTGCTGGCCTGGTTGGCCAGCCTGGCCAACCAGTTGGACCTGTCGCTGGACGAGGCGATGGCCCGCTACGTCACCGATCCACCCTGACCCGGTCCCTGATCGGCATTCCCGGAAGCGGACCGCGGGTCAGCGTCGACGGAGGAGTTCCTCGGCGATCTGGATGGTGTTGAGCGCCGCACCCTTGCGCAGGTTGTCGCCGGAGAGGAAAAGCGCCAGGCCGTTGGTCCGGGTCTCGTCGGCCCGGACACGACCCACGATGGTGGGATCCACCCCGGCAGCGTCCAACGGCGTGGGTACGTCGGCCAGCTCCACGCCCGGTGCCCCGGCCAGGAGTTCGGTGGCCCGCTCCGGCGAGATGGGGCGGTCGAACTCGGCGTGCACGGACAGCGAGTGGCCGGTGAACACCGGGACCCGTACACACGTCCCAGACACCGTGAGGTCCGGGATCTCCAGGATCTTGCGGCTCTCGTTGCGGAGCTTCTGCTCCTCGTCGGTCTCGCCCCG
>CAYWBE010000191.1:0-3413 GCA_964456295.1 uncultured Candidatus Nemicrothrix sp. | reverse complement strand
GGTTGGCCTCGTTGGCGTACTGGTAGAGGAACACCCAGTCGGGGTTCTCGTCGGCCAGTTGGCGGGCCAGTCGCACGGCACCGTTGGAGCCCTCGTCGCCGGGCGACGGGATGATCTCGGCGCCGAACACCTCGAGGGCCTGACGACGTTCGATCGAGACGTTCTCAGGGAGCACGATCTTGATCGGATAGCCGCGGATGCGGGCGATCATGGCCAGGGCGATGCCGGTGTTGCCCGACGACGGCTCGATGATGGTGCGCCCCGGGGTCAACGTGCCGTCGGCCTCGGCCTCGGCCACCATGGCCCGGGCGATGCGGTCCTTGACCGAACCCGCGGGGTTCTGTCCCTCCAACTTGGCCAGCAGGCGTACCGAGGGGTTCGGGCTGAGCACGCTGACGTCGACGATCGGGGTGTCGCCGATGAGGTCGAGGACCGAGGAGTGGACGGGCATGGTGCAGGCCTGGAGGGGTGATGGTGCGGCGGTCAGGAGCCTTCTGGACGACCAGTCCTAAATCCGACTGATCTGGTCGGGATTCTAACCGCGGTCGGCGGCGGCTGGCACCTGGTCCTGCACGGCGACCGGCACCTCGGTGATCCCGCCATCCAGGATCCGGTAGGCCCGCAGCGACGGGTCGGGGTGCTTGAGCGACACGATGACGAAGATCCATGCCCCGAACGGGTCGAACCGGGCGGCATCGGCCACGTCGGTGGGCGACGGGTAGGCCGTGGTGTGGGTGTGGCTGTGCATGACGCCCAGCACGGCACGGCCCGCCGCGTCGGCCTCGGCCTCGACGTCCAGCATCTCCTGGCCGTCCAGCACGTAGAGCTTCCACGCCTCGTCGGGATCGGCCACGTTGGCCATCGGGTGGTAGCCGTCGACGTGCAGCGTGCCCGGCGCACCGGTGAACAGCCCGCAGGCCTCGTCGGGCGTCCGGGTGAGCGCCCGGTCGACCATCGCCGCGTACACCTCACCGGTGATCGTCAGGATCTCCGGCAGTTGACCGTCGGGTTGCGACTCGTCGCCCATGGGACCCGAGGCTAACGGGGGCCGCCGGTACCATCGGGCCGTGGGCGAGCACGACGACCGCACGGTCGCATCCAACCGCCGGGCCCGGCACGAGTACGACCTCCTGGACACGTGGGAGGCCGGCCTCGTGCTGCGCGGCAGCGAGGTCAAGTCGATCCGGGACGCCAAGGTCCAGATCGCCGAGGCGTTCGGCCGTGAGGAGGGCGGCGAGTTGTGGCTGGTCGGCATGCACGTCCCGCCGTACGCCATGAGCGGCGGCGAGGGCATGGGCCATGACCCCGACCGGCCCCGCAAGTTGCTGCTCCACCGTCGGGAGATCCGCCGGATCGTGGAACGCATGAACCTCGAGGGCCTCACGCTGGTACCGCTCCGGCTCTACTTCAAGGGCGGCAACGCCAAGGTCGAGGTGGCCCTGGGCAGGGGCCGCAAGTTGCACGACAAGCGCCAGGCCCTGGCCCGCAGGGAGGCCGACCGCGAGGCCGACCGGGCCATGGGGACGGTCCGCCGCCGCTGAGGAACTGCGCCGCCGCAGACCGAAGGCAGGTCAGCCGCAGACCGCGGTGATCGACTCGGTCAGCACCCGCACCAGCCGGTCCATCTCGGCGTCGGTGATGGTGAACGGCGGCCCCAGGAGGATGGCGTCGGCCACGTTGCCGTCCCCCGCCGGATAGACCCACACGCCCCGCTCCAGGGCCTCGACGACCACCGGGCCGGCCGGTCGCCCGTCGGGCCCGACGGCCTCCAGTTCGACGCCGACCATCAGGCCGAGGCCCCGGACCTCGCGCACCGCAGGGTGGGCCTCCAACGGGCGAAGGCGTTCGAGGAGGTCGGCACCCCGGGTGGCGCTGGCCACCACCAGGTCCTCGTCTTCGAGGATGGTCAGGGCGGCGATGCCCGCCGCGCAGGCCGCGGAGTTGCCGGCGAAGGTGAAGAACATGAGGCCCTCGCCCCGTGCGGCGATGGGTGCCACCACCTCGTCGGTGGCGAACACCCCACCGAGGGCCGCGTAGCCACCGGACAGCCCCTTGCCGCCCACCATGATGTCGGGCACCACGCCCCAGTGGTCGAGCCCGAACCGCCGACCGGTCCGCCCGAAGCCGGTCATGACCTCATCGGCGATGAGCAGGATGCCGTGCTGGTCACAGAGGTCACGGACGTCGGACCACCAGTCGTCCGACGGGATGAGCGCACCGGCCGAGGCGCCCACCACCGGTTCGGCGATGATCGCGGCGACCGTCTCGGGCCCCTCGTTCCACAGCACCTTCTCGAGGCCCTCGGCGTCGTCCATGGGCATCTTCGGGTGGTCGGCCAGGACGTGCTCGAACGTGGCGCGCCGGGAGCGGTGCCCGCTCACCGACAGGGCGGTCATGGTCAGGCCGTGGTACGAGGCCTCCCGGCCGATCACCTTGTGACGCTGGGGCTGGTCGAGGGCCGCGAAGTGGGCATGGGCCAGGCGGACGGCCGTGTCGGTCGACTCGGAGCCACCGCTGGTGAACCCCACCCGGGTCAGGGCCGGGGGCAGCCACCGGTCGCGCAACAGGTCGACCAGGGCGAGGCGCTCCTCGGTGGCCCAGGTGGGCAGCACGTAGGAGACACGTCGGGCGGCGGCGGCCATGGCGTCGGCCACCTCGGCCCGACCGTGCCCGATGTTCACCGCGATGGCACCCCCGCCGGCGTCCAGGATCTCCCGACCGTCGGCGAAGTGGAGGATGCACCCTTCGGCCCGCTCCACGACCGGCTGGATGCCGGCCTGTGGCACGAACGGGTAGGAGGCGATGCGCTGGTCGGCGACTCGTTGCTGTTCGATCGCCGGATTCTGGCAGACGGACCTCAGCGGCACAGGCCTCCCCGGCGTGCTGTCACGACCCACCGGTACCCTGTGGGGGCGGATCCTTGACAATCGAGCACCTGACATCCGCACGACGTGGCCTACGGGCCACCGACCACGGGGCTGATCGGTTTCGACGCCGATGGCAGTGGTCGTGACGTGCGACCGGAGTGGCCCAGACTCCTAAAACGGGGCACCAACAGAGACGCCAAGACGGACGATCTCGCTCTCGCCGCCTGACCTAGTCAGGTGACAGAGAGTCATCGCGACCGGTAACGGCACGCGGGGTCGGTCCACCGCAACCCGGCAACAGAAGCGGTGGAGACAGCTGGGACAGACCGCTGACGGCGTGAAAGACCGCTGACCCGGGGGAAAGACCCCGTGGCGGGGCCCTCGTGGCCCGCCCGACCCGGCGGAGTGGCAGCCATCAAGCCACGTTCTCGGGAATGGTCGTAGCACGCACGGTCACCCTTCGACGGACGGGGGTTCGATTCCCCCCAGCTCCACAAGGGCGTGTTCGCAGTTTCTGCGTGCACGTGTTCGCAGTTTCGAAAAGGC
>CAYWBE010000190.1:0-3425 GCA_964456295.1 uncultured Candidatus Nemicrothrix sp. | reverse complement strand
GCACGCTGACCTACCAGGCCCTGTACGAGCTCAAGGAGAAGGGCATCGGCTGCACCACGTGCGTCGGCATCGGCGGCGACCCGGTGCCCGGCACGTCGTTCATCGACTGCCTGCAGGCCTTCGAGGACGATCCCGAGACGAAGGCCGTGATGATGATCGGTGAGATCGGGGGGTCGGCCGAGGAGGAGGCCGCCGAGTTCATCGCCGGAAACATGACCAAGCCGGTGTCGGCCTACGTGGCTGGCGTGACGGCGCCCCCGGGCAAGAAGATGGGCCATGCCGGGGCCATCGTCTCCGGTGGCCGGGGCACCGCGGCGGCCAAGATGGACGCCCTGCGGGACGCTGGCGTGCGGGTGGGCCTGAACCCCACCGAGGCCGGCGAGCACATGGCCGACATCGTGGCCGAGTTGGCCGCCTCGGCCTGACCGGTCAGGCGCCGAACCGCCGGGTTGCCCCCGGGGGCCCGCTGGTACGGTCGCCGACATGTCGCTGGCGGTACTGGTCTCGGGCACCGGGTCGATCCTGGATGCCATGGTCGACGCCGGGCTGCCGGTCGCCCTGGTGGTGTCGGACCGACCGTGCGCCGCGGTGGCCCGGGCCGCCGGCCACGACGTGGAGGCCGTGGTGGTCCGTCGTCCGTCGTTCGGCGATGACTTCGACCGGGACGGCTACTCGGCCCTCCTGACCGACCACCTGGCCGACCGGGGCGTGACCCTGGTGGCCATGGCGGGGTTCGGCACCATCCTCAGCCAGCCCTTCCACGACCGCTTCGCCGGTCGGGTGATCAACACCCATCCGGCCCTGCTTCCGGCCTTCCCCGGGTGGCACGGCGTGCGCGACGCCCTGGCCGCCGGGGTGGACGTCACGGGCTGCACCGTGCACCTGGCCACCCTCGAGGTGGACGCCGGGCCGATCCTGGCCCAGGAGGAGGTGGCCGTGATGCCCGACGACGACGAGGCCTCCCTCCACGAACGCATCAAGGTTGTCGAACGCCGGCTGTACGTCGACACCCTGCGGGCCGTCCTGGACGGAGCGATCCCGCTCCAGCCATCCCGGTCCGCATCCCAAGGAGCCGCCCCGTGAGCCCCGCCACCGATCAGGCCCCCCGTCGGGCCCTCCTGTCGGTCTACGACAAGGACGGCATCGTCGACCTGGCCCGCGGCCTGGTGGACCTGGGCTGGGAGCTGGTGTCCAGTGGGGGGACGGCGTCCCTGCTGGCCGGCGAGGGGATCCCCGTCGTCGAGGTGGCCGAGGTCACCCGGGCGCCCGAGATGCTGGGTGGCCGGGTCAAGACCCTCGACCCCATGGTCCACGGCGGGATCCTGGCCGACCGGTCCGACCCCGACCACATGGACGACCTGCGGGAGCGGGGCATCACCCCCATCGACCTGGTGGTGGGCAACCTCTACCCGTTCTCATCGGACCCCGGTATCGAACTGATCGACATCGGTGGTCCCACCATGGTGCGGGCCGCAGCCAAGAACCATGCCCACGTCGGCGTGGTCGTGGACCCGGCCGACTACGACGGGCTCCTGGCCGAACTGCGGGTCGACGGGTCGCTGTCGGATGCCACCCGCCGTCGCCTGGCCCGGGCGGCCTTCGCCCACACCGCGGCCTACGACGCGGCCATCGTGGGCTGGTTCGACGACGAGGACCCCACCGGGGACGCAGACGATCCGCTGAAGCCGTCCATGCACCTGGCCCTGGACCGCGTCCAGGACCTCCGCTACGGCGAGAACCCCCACCAGGTGGGGGCCCGCTACCGGACGGTCGGCTCGTCGGGATGGTGGGACACCGCGGTGGTCCACGGCGGCAAGGCCATGTCGTACCTCAACCTGTTCGACACCGAGGCGGCGTGGCGCCTGGTCCACTCCCTGGGCGATCCCGGTTCGGACGCCGACGAGCCGACGGCGGTCGTCATCAAGCACGCCAACCCGTGCGGGGCGGCCATCGGGGCCGACATCGCCGAGGCCTACGTGGCGGCCCACGAGTGCGACCCGGTCTCGGCGTTCGGGGGCATCGTGGCCGTGAACCGGCCGGTCACCCTGGCCATGGCTGAGTCGTTGTCGGCGGTCTTCACCGAGGTGGTGGTGGCCCCGGCCTACGAGCCCGACGCCCTGGCCCACCTCCAGCAGAAGGCCAACCTGCGGATCCTGGAGGCCGGGGCGCCGACGTGGCCGGAACTCGACGTCCGGGGCATCGACGGCGGCCTGTTGGTCCAGACGACTGATCGCCTGATCGCCGAACCGTCCCAGTGGCGGGTGGTGACCGAGCGGGAACCCACGGTCGGCGAGTGGGCCGACCTGGTGTTCGCGTGGCGGGTGGCCGCCCGGGTGAACTCCAACAGCATCGTGCTGGCCAGGGATCGTCGGGCGGTGGGCATCGGGGCCGGCCAGCAGAACCGTCGGGACGCCGGGCGAATCGCCGCGGACAAGGCGGCCGGCCGGGCCGCCGGTGGGGCGTGTGCCAGCGACGCCTTCTTCCCGTTCCGTGACGGCCTGGACGCGGCGGCCGAGGCCGGGGCCACCGCGGTGGTCCAGCCCGGTGGGTCGCAGCGCGACGACGAGGTCATCGCGGCGGCTGACGACCACGGCATGGCCATGGTGTTCACCGCCGAGCGGCACTTCCGGCACTGACCGGCTCGGGCGACGCCGGGTATGGCGGGATAGCGTCGCCACCCATGAGCGCACAACTCCTCGCAGGTGGACCGGTCGCCGAGGCCGTCCTCGACGACGTACGTGGTCGGGTCGACGCCCTGAAGGCCGCCGGGGTCACCCCGGGCCTGGGCACCATCCTCGTCGGCGACGACGGGGCGAGCGCCGGCTACGTCCGCAAGAAGCACGAGACCTGCGAGGCGGTGGGCATGGCCTCCCACCACCTGCAGGTTGCGGCCGGTGATCCGCCGGCTGCCCTGGACGAGGCGGTGGCCCGCTTCAACGAGGACCCGGCGGTCCACGCCTACATCATCCAGCACCCGGTGGCCGACGGCTTCGACTTCAACGCCGCCCTGTCGGCCATGGACCCGGCCAAGGACGCCGACGGCCTGCACCCGACCAACCTGGGGCACCTCGTCCTCCAGGAGGACGGTCCGGTGCCGTGCACCCCGGCGGGCATCCAGGCCCTGTTCGTCCACTACGACATCGAGATCAGCGGGAAGCACGTGGTGGTCATCGGTCGCGGCCCGACCCTGGGTCGCCCCCTCTCACTGCTGTTGACCACCAAGGCACCGGGCGCCAACGCCGCGGTGACCGTGGTGCACTCGGCGGTCCCCGACCTGGCCGACCTGACCCGCGAGGCCGACATCGTGGTGGCCGCCCTCGGCGTGCCGTCGTTCGTGCAACCCGAGATGGTCAAGCCCGGCGCCGTCGTGGTGAGCGGCGGCATCTCCTGGGAGGGCAAGAAGCTGCTGGCCGACGTCGACGAGT
>CAYWBE010000189.1:0-3475 GCA_964456295.1 uncultured Candidatus Nemicrothrix sp. | reverse complement strand
CCTGCCAGATGGCCGGCACGTCCTCCCACCGGCCGCGGAACGACCGCCAGTCGGTGGCCACGTGGTAGAGCCGGGAACCGACGAGGCCGGCCGGGATGGCCCACAGGGAGATCGAGGCAATGGTGTCGGGATCGCCGCCCCGGGCCGCGTACCGACGCTGGCTCCACGTCACGGCCACGAACGCCCCGAGGGCGATCATCAGGCCGTAGGCCCGGAGCTCCAGTGGCCCGATGGACAGACCGGTCCCACCGGGACTGGGGATGGATGCCAACACGGTGGATCCAGCCCGGGATCAGGCCGAGAAGGCGTCGGCCGGGACCTCGAAGAGGTCCCGCTTGCCGGCGGTCACCGCGCCCAGCTGGGCCCGCACGGTCGGCAGCAACTGCTCGGCGTAGAAGCGGGCGGCCACCACCTTGGTGGCCAGGTGGGTGGCGTCCCCCTCACCGGCGTCGATCCGCCGCTGGGCACCGAGGGCGAGGCGGGCCAGCAGCCAGCCGCCGACCAACTGGCCGAACATCCTGAGGTACGGGGTGGCTCCGGCCATGGCGTCGTTGGGGTCGACCAGGCCGTTGGCCATCAACCAGCCCGTGGCCTCGTCCATGGCCGCCCGGGCATCGGCCAGACCGCTGCGGATGGGTGCGAAGGCCTCACCGGCGGCCGCCAGGTCGTCGTCGACGGCGGCGATCTCGGCCAGCAGGTCGGCCATGACGGCCCCGCCGTTCAGGGCCAGCTTGCGGCCCACCAGGTCCATGGCCTGGATCCCGTTGGTCCCCTCGTAGATGGGCGAGATCCGTGAATCACGCCAGTGCTGGGCCGCCCCGGTCTCCTCGATGTACCCGTAGCCACCGTGGACCTGGATGCCCAGGGAGGACATCTCGACGCCCACGTCGGTGCACCATGCCTTGGAGATGGGGGTGAGCAGTTCGGCCCGGTCCGACGCCGCCTGACGCACGTCGGCGTCCGGGTGGCGGGTGGCCACGTCGAGCGTGGCGGCGTTGAGGTACAGCAGGCAGCGCATGGCATCCGCGTAGGCCCGCATGGTCAGCAGCATCCGCCGGACGTCGGCGTGGTCGACGATGGCCGACTGCTCGCCGGCCGGCGCCCCGATGGCCCGCCCCTGGCGACGCTCGATGGCGTAGTCGGCGGCCTGCTGGAGGGCCCGCTCGGTCACGGCCAGGCCCTCGACGCCCACGCCCAGGCGGGCGTTGTTCATCATCTTGAACATGTAGCGCATGCCCTGGTGCTCCTCGCCGACCAGGAAGCCGACGGCACCGTCGCCGGCGTCGCCGAAGGACAGCACGCAGGTGGGGCTGGCGTGCAGGCCGAGCTTGTGCTCCACCGACAGGCACTTGTAATCGTTGCGTTCGCCCAGACTGCCGTCATCGGCCACCAGGTACTTGGGAACGACGAACAGCGAGATGCCCCTGGTGCCCGGGGGACTGTCGGGCGTACGGGCCAGCACCAGCTGGATGATGTTCTCGGTGAGCTCGTGTTCCCCGAAGGTGATGAAGATCTTGGTGCCGAAGATCCGGTGGGAACCGTCGTCCTGCGGGACGGCACGGGTGGTCAACGCCCCCACGTCCGAACCGGCCTGGGGCTCGGTCAGGTTCATGGTCCCCGACCACCGGGCGGCCACCATGTTCGGCAGGTACGTCTCCTTGAGGTCCTCGCCGGCGAAGGCGTGCAGGGCATCGAGCGCCCCCACGGTCAGCATGGGGCCCATGGACCAGGCACGCGAGGCGGTGGCCAGCAACTCGGTCATGACGGTCTGGACGGCCCCCGGGAAGCCACCGCCGCCGTAGTCGGGGTCCTGGGAGACGGCCCCCCATCCGGCCTCGATGAACTTGTCCCACGCCTCGCCGAAGGCGGCCGGGGTGGCGACCACCCCGTCGGTGACGGTGCAGCCCTCCTCGTCGCCGATCCGATTGACCGGGGCCACCACCTCGGCGACGAACCGGCCCAACTCGTCCAGGACGCCGTCGATGGTCTCAGGGTCGACGTGTTCGTAGCCGGGAAGGTCGCAGATCGCCGAGATATCGCTGATCTCCTCGAGGACGAGGCGGATGTCGTCCAGCGGCGGGCGGTAGTCGCTCATGGTCGTGAACCTACCCTCCGGTCACCTGACGGGCCCGCCCGGGCCGGGTCCGCCCTGGTTCCGGTTCATGGCTACGGTCCGGGTCCATGAGCGACGCCCCGACCGCCATCGCCAACCTGCTGTACCGGTACGCCGAACTGATGGACGCCGGACGATTCGACGAGTGCGCCGACCTGTTCGGCGATTCCCGCGTGCTGCTGGGCGACCCGGACGACGAGGCCACGCCCATCGTCGATCGGGACGGCCTGGTCGCCGTGTGGCGGTCGATGGTGCGCCTCCACGAGGACGGAACCCCGAGGACCCGCCACCTGGTGGCCACCCCGATCATCGAGGTGGACGACGACGGGCTGACGGCCACGTGCCGCAGCACCTACACGGTGTTCCAGCAGGTCGGCGCCGGACCACTGCAGCCGATCATCACCGGCCGCTACCACGACCGGTTCCAGTCGGTGGACGGCCGGTGGCGGTTCTCCGAACGGGCCTACCTGATGGACCTGACCGGGGACCTGTCAGGCCACCTCATGGGTGGCCTCCCGGACGACGTCGGATCCTGAGCCGGCGGCTCCGGCCGACGGCTGCTGACCGGAGTCCCCCGCCACCCAGTGGCGCCGGCACCGGAGCTCATAGGTGACGACGTGGTCGTCGGGGTCGTCGACCACGAACAGCTCACCGTCGTAGACCTGCACCCCGTCCACCAGCCGGGCGTTGTGGGTGGCCCGCTCACCGCACCAGCACCGGGCCTCCACCTGCACCTCGACCCGTTCGTCGGCCACCTCCAGGAGCCGTCGCGTACCGGCGAAGAGTTCTCCCTGGAAGCTGGTGAGCAGCCCGAAGGCGAACACGTCGGCGCCGAGCTCGTCCACGATCCGGGCCAGCTGGTCGATCTGTTCCGGGAGGTAGAACTGCGCCTCGTCGCACACCAGGTAGTCGATCCTGCCCCGTCGTGAGGCCACGGCCAACGCCATCTCGAACAGGTCGAGCCTCGGACCGACCTCCACGGCATCGGCCGACACCCCCAGGGCGCTGGACACCCTGCCGTCGGCCCGGTCCAGTTGGCTGCAGAGGATGCCCTGAAGGCCCCGTCTGCTCAGGTTGTGGTGGATCTGGAGGGCCAGCGTGCTCTTGCCCGACCCCATCGTCCCGAAGGAGAAGCGGAGGGTGGCCATCAGCAGCCCCCGACGGCGTGTCGACCCACCGGTGGCACCGTCACGAGCACCCGCTGGTGGCACCGCAGTCGGTGCACACATAGCACGACCCCGCCCGCTGCATGGCCACGCCGCACTGCATGCACAACGGGGCGTCGGCCGCCGCCCGGGCCGACGGAGCGTCGGCGATCGACAGCTGGGCGGCGAACTGCGACACCGACGGCACGGTCGGCGG
>CAYWBE010000188.1:0-3480 GCA_964456295.1 uncultured Candidatus Nemicrothrix sp. | reverse complement strand
GCTGTCGGGGGGTTAGCGTTCAGCCGCTGTGAGCGATCAGACCACCACCGCCGGTTCGTCCCCGCGGGCATCGTCGGACGACTGGGTCGACTGGGTCGACTGGGCCCGGGCCGCCGCCCGGGCTGCCGACGACAAGCTGGGGCGCGACGCGACGATCATCGCGGTGGGCGACGTGATCTCGGTGACCGATTACTTCGTGGTGGTCAGTGGTAGCAACTCCCGCCAGGTCCGGTCCATCGTGGACGAGATCGAGGAGCAGCTGACCATCCTGGACGGCCCCAAGCCGGTCCGGGTCGAGGGTCGGGACGACTACCGGTGGGTGCTGATGGACTTCGGAGGGTTCGTCGTCCATGTCCTGGACGAGGAGTTCCGGGCCTTCTACGACCTGGAGCGGCTCTGGGGCGACTGCCCGAAGGTGGCCTGGGACCCTTCCTGAGCCGACCCGAGGGGCCTGTCTCAGGTCCTCCGGCGTCGGACCGAGACGCTGACCGTGGCGTCGTCGTGGACCTCGGTGTGGACGTCGACGCTCCAGTGGCGGGCGATCACCTCGGGGGTCAGCACCTGTTCCGGGGTGCCGAGTCCGACGAGGCGTCCACCGTCCATGACGGCGACCCGGTCGGCGAACTGCCCGGCCACCGTGAGGTCGTGCAACGTGGACACCACGGTGAGGGAGCGTTCGGCCCGGAGTTCGGCGATCAATTCCAGGACGTCCATCTGGTGTCCGAGGTCCAGGAACGAGGTGGGTTCGTCGAGCACCAGGACCGGGGCATCCTGGACCAGGGCCCGGGCCACGACCACCCGTTGGCGTTCGCCGCCGGAGAGTGATTCAACGGCTCGTCGGGCGAACGGGGCGAGGGCCAGCCGGTCCAGGATCTCGGCGGTCTTTCGGTGGTCGTCGGCTGACGCGGACAGGCGGATGCCCTGATGGGGGGACCGCCCCAGCAACGCGTAGTCGAACACGGTCAGGCCCGGTGGGATCACCGGGTGCTGGGGGACGATGGCCAGCCTGCGGGCACGCTGCCGGTGGCCCAGGCCGTTGCCGTCGTCGGATCCGATCTGGATCCTTCCCAGGTGGGGGACGGTCCCGGCCAGGGTCCGCAGGAGTGTCGTCTTGCCTGCACCGTTGGGTCCGATGATCGTCGTCCAGGATCCCCCCGGAACCTCGAGGTCGAGGTCGTGGACGACCCGGCGACCGCCGAGCTCGACGGAGACGTGGTACCAGCGGATGCCGGTCGGGGGGCCGTCGACGGCTTCCTGACTCACGAGGACATCTGCCGTCGAAGGATCACGAGGAAGAACGGGGCACCGATGAACGCGGTGATGACCCCGATGGGGAGTTCGGCGGGTGCCCGGATCGTCCGGGCGGCCACGTCGGCCAGGGTCAGGAACGCCGCGCCGAACAACAGGGAGAGGGGCAGTACCCGGCGGTGGCTGGCGCCGGCGACGAGGCGCACCGCGTGGGGTACGACGAGGCCCACGAAGCCGATCAGCCCACTGACGGCCACCGCGGCTGCCGCGGCCAGCGAGGCCACGACCAGGACGATGCGTCGGACGGTGCGGGGCCGGAGGCCGAGGGTCGTGGCCTCCTCGTCGCCCACGGCCAGGACGTCCAGGGCGCCGACCGACAGCAGCATTCCGATGGTGCACACCACGGCATAGGGGGCCAGGAGGCGGACCTCGCTCCAGCCGGCGGTGGAGAGGCGTCCCAGGATCCAGGCGAAGACCTGCTGGAGGGTCTCGGCGTTCTGCTGCTGCACGAACGTCTGGATGGCGGTGAAGAAGTTGGCTACCGCCACGCCGGCCAGGATGAGGGTGGCTGGGGACCCGACCCGGCCACGGCGCACGCTGAGCGTCCCGGCTGCGGTGACGGCCAGGAGTGCACCGGCGAAGGCGGCCAGCGGGACGGGGTCGACGAAGCCGACGACGTCGTGGACCTCGGTGACGATGGCGATGGTGGCGCCGAGACCCGCCCCTGCCGCGATGCCGAGGAGGTACGGGTCGGCCAGTGGGTTGCGGAACACCCCCTGGTAGGCGGCCCCCGAGCCGGCCAGGAGGGCGCCGACCAGCAGGCCGAGGGCCACCCGTGGGGCGCGGATGTCCCAGACGATCGCTCGCTCGGCGGCCGACAGTGATGACTCGACGTCGACCAGCGGCAGGCGGTCGAGCAGTTCCCTGGTCAGCGGACCGAGGGGGATGGACACCGGACCGGTGGCCACGCCGACGAGGGCCGCCACGAGGACCGCTCCCGCTCCGGCGAGGAGCCAGAACGGCCCCAGTCGGGCGTCGGAGCGGTGGCTGGTCGGAGGATGCAAGTGGGTCTCTTCGTGCGGGTCGTGGACTGGCGTGTCAGGGGACGGTGCGGCTCAGTCGACGGTGTTGACGGCTTCGACGATGGCAGTGAGGAAGTCGACGATTCGGGGACCCCAACGGGAGGCCACGTCGTCGTCCAGTTCGACGATCCGGCCCCTCTGCACGGCGGTGAGGTTGTCCCATCCGGGACGGGTGGCGATGGAGGAGGCGTTCTGCGCGCAGCACCTGGTGTCGGCCAGGAAGATGAGGTCGGGGTCGGCGTCGAGCAGGTATTCGGCGGAGACCTGCGGGTAGCCCCAGGCCGAGCCGTCGGCGTCGGCCGGGTCGGCGGCGTTGGCCAGGCCGGCCAGGGCGTAGACCTCGCCGATGAACGTCGACGAGGTCACGGTGAAGAGGGTGTCGTCGAGCTCGTGGTAGTAGCTCAGTGGCTCGTCGCGGGGCCTGACGGAGTCGACCAGGGCGGCCATTTCGGCCTGCATGTCGGCGACCAGTGCGGCGGCCGCGGCCTCGTCGCCGGTGACGGCCCCGAGGGCCTCGATCTGGGAGTAGGTGTCGGCGATGGTGTAGGCGGCACCCTGTATCAGGGTGGCCACGCCCACGGCGTCCAGGCTGGCCACCACGTCACCCGGGTCGTAGGACAGGACGACCAGGTCGGGCTCAAAGCCGAGGATGGCCTCCACGTTGGGCTCGAACCCGCTCAGGTCGGTGACCGGTGCCTCGGCGGGGTGGTTGGACATGGAGTCCACGGCCACCACCCGGTCACCGGCTCCGATGGCGAACAGCATCTCGGTGGCCACCGTCGAGATCGAGACGATCCGGGCCGGGCCGTCGTGGGCCGGTTCCTCGTGGGTGGCCGAAGCGCCGGACATGGCGACCGACGGGTCAGCGCCGCCGCAGGCCGTGAGGGGAGCCAGCAGCATCGCCCCGAGGGCGACCAGCAGCAGGCGGGTGGGCCGGTTGGTCATCGGAGGGTCCTCCTGTCGTCGAGGAGTCTCCGCTCGATCGGCACGTCACCGGCCGGCCGAACCGGTTCCCTTGCCTCGAGGGTCTCTGGTTCGTACGGGTGGGAGCTGGTTCGGACTCGGACCCGTTGCTCGCATGGCGAGCACGGACCATCACCGCTGCGGGACAGTGCCGGATTCACACCGGACTTCGGTCTCCCGACCGCGC
>CAYWBE010000187.1:0-3491 GCA_964456295.1 uncultured Candidatus Nemicrothrix sp. | reverse complement strand
GCGGGTGTAGGTTCCGCGCCGTGTCGACGGGCCGTGGGGTCTCCATCCGTGCGGCGGTGAGCCGGGGCGTCGGCCTGCCACCGAGCATCGAGACCCTGATCCTCGACGCCCCGGGGCCCGACGAGGTACGGATCCAGGTCGACGCGTGCGCCGTCTGCCACTCCGATCTGAGCTACCTGGACGGCACCTGGGCTACCGACTTCCCACTGGTGCTGGGCCACGAGGCAGCCGGCCGCGTGGTGGAGATCGGCGCTCTACCGGGAAGTGGCGACCCCGACCTGTCCGTGGGCGACCCCGTGGTGGTGACCCTGGTCCGGACCTGCGGCCGGTGCCGAGCCTGCCGCCGCGGCCACGACGTGGCGTGTACCGGCGAGATCCCCATCGCCTCGCGTAGCCCCCTCACCGATGCCGACGGGCACCGGATCCCCCAGGGGCTCAACGTGGGGGCGTTCGCCGAGCAGGTGGTGGTCCACCGCTCCCAGGTGGTTCGCCTACCCGACGACGTCGATCCACTGGCCGCGTGCCTGCTGGGCTGTGGCGTCCTGACCGGCTCGGGAGCGGTCACCAACACGGCCCGGGTGGCCCCCGGCGACACCGTGGTGGTGGTGGGCTGCGGAGGCGTGGGAATCGGCGCCGTGCAGGCCGCCCGGATCGCCGGTGCCGACCCGATCGTGGCTGTCGACCCGGCACCGGACAAGCGGACGGCGGCCATCGGGTTCGGCGCCACCCACACCGCCGACCCGACGACCGACGACCCTTCCGGCGGCGGGCTGGCCGGGGTCATCCGCAACGCCACAGGCGGACGCCTGGCCGACCACCTACTGATCACCACCGGCGCTCCGGCCGCCCTGGACGGGGCCATCGAGCTGCTGGCCCCCATGGGCAAGCTGGTCATCGTGGGCATGGCCGGCGACGACGTGACCATCGACGTGGCCCCCAGCTGGCTGGCCTCCGCCAACAAGTCGATCCTCGGCTCCAAGATGGGCACCATCCGGGTCGCCGAGGACGTCCCGGCCCTCATCGACCACCACCGGGCCGGCCGCCTCGACCTGGACGGCATGGTGTCCAGCACCCACGCGCTGGACGACATCGCCGAGGCCTTCGATGAAGTCTGGCGGGGAGACGTCCTGCGCACCGTGGTCCTGCCCAACGGGGAGCCCGCACCATGCTGATCCGGGACGTGACGACCTTCGTGGTCGGCAACCCGCCGCCCCGCCACGGTGGCCGCTACTTCATCTTCGTGAAGCTGACCACCGACGACGGGATCGACGGCATCGGCGAGGCCTACGTGGCCACCGTCGGCCCCCACGTGGTGGCCGACATGATCGTCGACGTTGCCGAACGCCACCTGGTGGGCCACCGCCCGTTCGACGTGGAGGCGTTCTGGCGGCGGGCCTACGGCGGTGGCTACGCCCTGCGCCCCGACCCCACCCTGTGCGGCGCCATCAGCGCCCTGGAGATGGCCTGCTGGGACATCGTCGGGAAGGCCACCGGTCGACCGGTGTACGACCTGCTGGGTGGCCGGGTCCACGAGGGCCTGCGGTCCTACACGTACCTGTACCCCGACGGCGGCGACGCCTACGACCAGTCCACGGGCGACGACTCGACCCCCAACCTGTACACCGACCCCGACCTGGCCGCCGAAGCCGCGGTGCGGGCCGTGGAGATGGGCTTCACGGCCGTCAAGTTCGACCCGGCCGGCCCCTACACCGTGTTCGACGGACGCCAGCCGTCCCTGGAACGCCTCGATCTGTCGGAGCGCTACACCCGGGCCATCCGCGAGGCAGTGGGCGACCGGGCCGACCTGCTGTTCGGCACTCACGGTCAATTCACTCCCTCGGGCGCCCTGCGACTGGCCCGCCGCCTGGAGGCCTACGACCCGCTGTGGTTCGAGGAGCCCGTCCCGCCCGACGACCTCGAGGGCATGGCCCGGGTGGCCGCCGGCACCTCCATCCCGGTGGCCACCGGCGAGCGCCTGACCACAGTGTCGGAGTTCGCCGCGGTGCTGCGGGCCGGGGCGGCGTCCATCCTGCAGCCCGACCTGGGGCGCAGCGGCGGGATCCTCCAGGGCAAGAAGATCGCCGCGGTGGGAGAGGTCCACCAGGCCGTCCTGGCCCCGCACTGCTACTGCGGGCCGGTCGTCGCGGCGGCCAACATCGCCCTGGCCGCCTGCAGCCCCAACTTCCTGATCCTCGAGTCCATCGACCGGTTCGACGGCTTCCACGCGGAGCTGCTGGAGACCCCCATCCGTTGGGAGGACGGCATGGTCGTCCCGTCGACCGAGCCGGGCCTCGGGGTGGTCCTGGACGAGGCGGTGGCCCTCGCCCACCCCTACGAGGGCGACGAGCTGCACCTGACGCCGGAGAACCAGCCCATGCGTTTCTCCGAGGGAATCCCCGGCGGGGACCGGTGAGCGAGGCCCGCCGGGGTCGCCGCAGCGGCCGGTCCAAGGTCCGTGACGTCGTCGGCGAACAGCCCCCGTGGCAGCAGCCCCGGATGCGGTTCGACCCGCTGCGGGCCGTGTCCGACGACGAGTTGGAGGCCATCCACACGGCCTCACTGCGGGTACTGGCCGAAACGGGCATCGACTTCCTGGACCACACGGCCCGCCGGCAACTGGCCGACGCGGGCTGCGAGGTGGACGGCGACCGGGTCCACTTCGACCCCGACCTGGTGCAGCAACTGGTGGCCACCGCACCGGCCGAGTTCACCCTCCATGCCCCCGACCCGGCCCGGGACCTCCACCTGGGCGGTGACGTCATCACCTACACCAGCGTGGCCAGCCCCCCGTTCGTGACCGGCCTGGGTCGGGATCGTCGGGACGGCAACCGTGACGACTACCGCGACCTGATCCGCCTGGGCCAGATACTCAACGCCGTCCACACGGTGGCCGGCTACCCCGTGGAGCCCATGGACCTCCACCCGTCGGTCCGCCACCTGCACGCCACCCACGACATGCTGACCCTGTCGGACAAGGTGCCGTTCGTCTACAGCCTGAGCCGCCAACGCAACCGGGATGCCATCGAGATGACCCGCCTGGCCCGGGGCGTGGACCATGCCACCATGGACGACCAGCCGTCGCTCTACTCGGTCATCAACGCCAGCACCCCGCTTCGCTACGACACGGTGATGCTCCACGGCATCCAGGAGATGTCGGCCCGCAACCAGTGCATCGTCATCACCCCGTTCACCCTGGCCGGTGCCATGGCCCCGGTGACCGTGGCTGGCGCCCTGGTGCTCCAGAACGCCGAGGCGCTGGCCGGCATGGCCTACACCCAGGTCGTGCGACCCGGGGCCCCGGTCATCTACGGGGGGTTCACCTCCAATGTGGACATGCGGTCGGGCTCGCCGGCCTTCGGAACCCCCGAGTACTGGCAGGCCTGCCTGGTGGGTGGCCAGTTGGCTCGCCGCTACGGGGTGCCGTACCGGTCGTCCAACGTCAACGCGTCCAACAGCGTCGACTCCCAGTCGGCCACCGAGAGCGCCATCGC
>CAYWBE010000186.1:0-3507 GCA_964456295.1 uncultured Candidatus Nemicrothrix sp. | reverse complement strand
CCTCTGGACGGGGGTCGAGGCACCGGTGGCGGCGATGCACGCCGCGGCCCGGTCCGTTCTGGCCTCCCACTGACCGTACAGGGTCCATGTCCCCGGAAGGGGCGACCGGTCTCTGGCTGGTCCTCTGGGTGGCGCCCTGGTCGCTGGCCCTGTCGGTGGTCGACGTCCGTACCCGTCGGCTCCCGACGCCGATGGTGTGGTGCTTCGCGGTGGGCGTGGCGGCCGGTGCGGTCACCGACGGACCGGGGGCGACGGTGCGGGCGGTGCTGGGTGCCGCGGCCCTGGCCGGGCTCCTCGGCCTGGTCGGGCGGTCGGGGCAGGTCCCGGGGCCGACCATCGGAGGAGGCGACGTCCGTCTGGGGGTTCCGTTGGGCGCCTACGTCGGGTGGTCGGCGTCGTCGGTGGGCGACGCCGTGGTGGACCCGCTCCTGGTCGCCGGCCTCGCCTCGCTGCTGGCCCTGGTCGGCGTGGGCCTCCGGGTGGTGACGGCCGGTGGGGGCGGGCGTGGGCGGGCGTGGCGTGAGCCGTTGGCCTTCGGGCCGTGGTTGTGCGTGGCCGCGCTGGCCATCGGCCTCCCGGGTTGATCCCGCCCACGGCGTCCGGGCCGGAATGCACCGGGCCGGTTCGGGCGCCGTCGGTAGCCTGTGGCCATGGTGAGCGCCCACGAGTCCACAGGAGCGGCGCGCCACGTGGCCCTGGTGGGTCTCATGGGCGTCGGCAAGACGGCCGTCGGTCGCGCCCTGGCGGATCGGCTGGGACGTCGGCACGTGGACCTGGACCGGGCCGTGACCCAGTTGGCCGGACGGTCCATCGGGGTGATCTTCCACGAGGGGGGAGAGTCGGCCTTCCGCGACCACGAGGCGGCGAGCCTCGACGAGCAGTTGGCGGCCGGCGATCCCATCGTGCTCTCCACCGGGGGAGGGGTCCTGGTCCGGGAGGGGAACCGTGCCGCCCTGGCCGCCCAGGCGACGGTCGTGTGGTTGCGGGCCCGACCCGAGACGCTGGTCGAGCGGGTGGGTGACGGGGCAGGGCGGCCGCTCCTGGAGGGACGCGACGCCCTGGAGGTCCTGCGGGGCCTGGCTGGGGATCGCCATCCGGCCTACCGGGAGGCGGCCGACCTGGTGGTGGACACCGATGGACGACCGATCGGTTCGGTGGTCGACGCGGTGGTCGATGCGCTGGTCGGGGCGGGCCGGGTACGGCCCGACGCCATGGCCGGCTCGACGGGTGACGGGACCGGTGGCCGATCGTGATCGAGGTCTCGGTACCGCTCCCCGGGGGCCGCTCCTATCCGGTGCTGGTGGGCCGCGACGCGGCCCACGGGTTGTCCGACCACCTGGCGGCGACCGGCCTGGAGCCGAAGCGGGCCGCCGTGGTCACCCAGGAGGGGGTCCCCCTGACGGTGGACCCCGGGATCGACCACCGGACCTTCACCATCCCGGACGGGGAGGCGGCCAAGACGCTGTCGACCATCGAGGACCTCTGCCGGGCGTTCGCCGGGTGGGGGCTCACCCGGGGCGACGTGGTGATCGGCGTGGGTGGAGGCGTGGTCACCGACGTGGCCGGGTTCGCCGCGGCGTCGTTCCACCGGGGCGTGCCCGTGGTGCACGTGGCCACCACCCTGCTGGCCCAGGTGGACGCGGCGATCGGCGGGAAGACCGGGGTCAACCTCCCGGAGGGCAAGAACCTGGTCGGGGCCTTCTGGCAGCCGTCCCTGGTGCTGTGCGACACGGCTGCGCTGGACACGCTGCCCGAGCGCGAGATGCGCTGCGGCCTGGGCGAGGTGGCCAAGTACCACTTCCTGGGCGGTCGGGACCTGGACGGTCGGCCGCTGGAGGAACGGGTGGCCCGGTGCGTGGAGATCAAGGCCGCGGTGGTGGCCGCCGATGAACGCGAGGGAGGCCGTCGGGCCATCCTGAACTACGGGCACACCCTGGGCCACGCCATCGAGACGACTGGCCGGTACGACCTACGCCATGGCGAGGCGGTGGCCATCGGCCTGGTGTACGCCGCCGAGCTGGGGCGTGCCCTCGGCCGGATCGACGGGGCCCGGGTGGACGAGCACCGCCGGATCGTGGAGGGCTACGCCCTGCCCACCCGCCTGCCCGACGGGGCCGACGCCGATGAACTGCTGGCCGTGATGGGGCGTGACAAGAAGGCCCTGGACGGGCTCACGTTCGCCCTGGACGGTGCCCCCCCGGGGCCCGACGGGTGTGGCGTGGAGGTCGTCCCGGGGGTGGATCCCGGCATCGTCCGATCGGTGCTGGAGAGCGTCCGGTGACCGGACGGCACCGCGGCCCCTCCAATGGGTGCCGGGCCGGGGGCATCCCGATGGGAGACTGCCACCCATGAGCGAGCCGATCCTCCTGTTGCTGTCAGGCCCCAACCTGAACCTGCTGGGCGAGCGCCAGCCCGACGTCTACGGGAGCGCCACGCTGGACGACCACGTCGTGGCGTCGACCGCGGCGGCCTCGGCCCGGGGCCTGGCCCTCGAGCACGTCCAGTCCAACCACGAGGGGGAACTGGTCGACGCCATCCACGCGGCACGTGGTCGGTGTGCGGCCATCGTCGTGAACCCGGGGGCGTTCACCCACTACGCGTGGGCCATCCACGATGCGTTGGCCGCCTTCGACGGGCCGGTGGTCGAACTCCACCTGTCCAACCCGGCAGCCCGGGAACCGTGGCGCCACACCTCGGTGGTGGCCCCGGTGGCCGACGGGACGATCGCCGGGTTCGGCCCCGCGGGGTACCCCATGGCCGTCGACGCGGCAGCCGACCTGCTCGACGGGTGAGCGGCACCACGCCGTCGGCGGGCGGCCCGAGCGGGCCTCCCGTGGGCCTGCCCCTGGCGCCCCTGCCCCTCATGCAGGTGGCCGATCGGCTGGACCGCCTGCGGCCGCTCCTGGCCGGTGCCGGCATCGACGGGCTACTGGTCACCGACCTCACCAACGTCCGCTACCTGACCGGGTTCACCGGTTCGGCCGGTTCGTTGTGGGTGGACGTCGACCGGGCGGTGCTGGTGACCGACGGTCGGTACCGGGACCAGGCGCCGGATCAGGTGGCGGCATCCGGCGTCGACGTGGACGTGGAGATCACCGGGTCGGGCCGGCCTTCACCGGTGGAGGCCCTGGTCGGCGGCGTCGACCGGGTGGGCCTCGAGGCCGATTCGGTGACGTGGGCCGAGGCGGGGAGGCTGGCCGGCATGGTGGCCGACGCGGGTGGTCGGGACCCGGTCCGGACCAGTGGCCTGGTCGAGTCCCTGCGACAGGTCAAGGACGACGGCGAGGTGGCCAGGATCGCCGCCGCGGCAGCCATCGCCGACCGGGCCCTGGCCTCGGTGGAGGCGTCATTCGTGGCCGGAGCCGTCGAGTCCGAGCTGGCCGCCGAACTGGACCACGCCATGCGCCTGGGCGGGGCAGCCGACCGGGCCTTCGAGACGATCGTGGCCGGCGGACCCAACGGGGCCCGTCCCCACGCCCGTCCCGGCGATCGTGCCCTGGTCGACGG
>CAYWBE010000185.1:0-3585 GCA_964456295.1 uncultured Candidatus Nemicrothrix sp. | reverse complement strand
ATGGAGATCCCCTCCACCTGCACGATCTCGGGCAGGAACTGGTTGGTCATGGACAGGGTCAGGTATCCGTGGGCGATGGTGGCACCGAACGGTCCTGCCGCCGCCCGCTGGGGATCGACGTGGATCCACTGGTGGTCACCGGTGGACTCGGCGAACTGGTCGATGCGCGACTGGTCGATCTCGACCCACCCGCTGTGTCCCAGATGGGTGCCCACGGCGGGGGCGAGGTCGTCGGGGCTGGCGAAGACGGTGGTCATGGGCCCCGACACTACGCTCGGGCCTTCCGACGGGCCGATCCGGGCCCGTCGATCGACGAGCCCGACGATGGGAGGTCCGATGTCGGCATCCGGAGGCACCCGGGCGGTGATCGCCGCACTGATCGCCAACGCCGGCATCGCGGTGGCCAAGTTCGTCGGCTTCGCCCTCACCCGCTCGTCGGCCATGCTGGCCGAGGCCATCCACTCGGTGGCCGACATGTCCAACCAGGCCCTCCTGCTGCTGGGCGGTCGCCGCTCCCGCCGCGCCCCCACCGAGGTCCACCAGTTCGGCCACGGGCGCGAGCGCTACTTCTGGTCGTTCGTGGTGGCCCTGGTGCTGTTCACCGTCGGCGCGGCGTTCGCCATCCACGAGGGGATCGAGAAGCTCCGCCACCCACACGAGATGGACGCCATCTGGGTGGCGGTGGGCATCCTGGTGGGCGGCATCGCCCTGGAGTCCTGGTCGATGCGCACGGCGGTGGTCGAGGCCCGTCCCCACCGGGGCGACCAGTCCTGGTGGTCGTTCGTGAAGCGGTCCCGTAACCCCGAGTTGCCCGTGGTCCTGCTGGAGGACGCAGGCGCACTCCTCGGCCTGGTCATCGCCCTGGCCGCCATCGGCCTGTCGGCGGTCACCGGCGAGCCCCGCTGGGACGGCGTGGGCACCATCGCCATCGGCCTCCTGCTCGGGGTGATCGCCATCGTGCTGGCCCGGGAAATGCAGAGCCTGCTCATCGGCGAGTCGGCCGACGCCCGGGACCGGGCAGCCATCACCGGTGCCGTCGAGGCGGTCCCGGGGGTGACGTCGCTGGTCCACCTGCGCACCCAGCACCTCGGACCCGACGAGATCCTGGTCGGCCTCCGGGTGACCTTCGACGGGGGCCTGGATGCCGCCGGCGTGGCCAGCACCATCGACGAGGTGGAACGCCTGGTGCGCGCCGCCGTGCCGACCGCCCACCCCATCTACGTGGAGGCGACCCACCCCGCGTCGGCCCCCGACGGGTCGCCCGGACCCGACGAGCCGTCGTGACGTCATGACGTCGACCCGGCGGGGCCGCGACGGTCGGATGGCCCGGGCCGTCGTGACGCTGGGTGCCCTCGGCGCGGCGTGGTTGGCCTTCGATGCCCGCCTCGGCTCCAAGCGGGTCAGCCGGGCCCGGGCGGCGAACCTGCGGGCCCGGGACCGGTCGATCCATCGGGCCAACCCGATCCGGGCCGGCGAGACGGTGTTCCTCGGCGACAGCATCACCTCAGACGGGGACTGGGAGGCCACCTTCTCCCACCTCGGTGCCCGGAACCGCGGCATCGGCTGGGACACCACGGCCGACGTGCTGGAACGCCTCGACGAGTCGCTGGACGGCCCGCCGACCACCGTGGTCCTCATGATCGGGACCAACGACCTGTTCATCGGCGTGCCCCACGCCCAGACGGTTCGCAACGTGGCCCACGTGCTGGACCGGATCGCCGAGGCATCACCCGGTACCCGGACCATCGTCCAGTCGGTCCTCCCCCGGACCGACCGCTACCACCCGCTGGTCGCCCCACTCAACGACGCCCTGTCCCGGGTCTGTGGTGAACGCGGGCTGGAGTTCGTCGACCACACCGAACGCTTCGCCGGACCCGACGGGCTGCTCGACCCGGCGCTCCACGACGACGGGATCCACCCCAACGGCGAGGGCCACCGGGTCCTCGTGGACGCGCTGCGCCCCCTGCTGGATCGAACCTGACCGCAACCGGTCTCAGGCCACCGACGACCCCAGGAGACCGCCGATGAGGTAGGTGGCCAGGCACGCTCCACCGGCCACCAGGAGCTGGCGGACCACGGTCCGCACCACCGAGCGTTCGGTGAGCCGGGCCAGCAGGCCTCCGACCACCGACGCTGCACCGACCCCGAGGCCCGCCGAGGCCCACACGGCAGCGGTGCCCGAGCCGACCAGCCACGGCACCAGGGGGACGAAGGCCCCGATGGCGAAGGCCCAGAAGCTGGCCGTGGCAGCGGCCACCGGGCTCCCCAACTGGTTCGGGTCCACGCCCAACTCCTCCCGGGCATGGACGTCGAGGGCCACATCGGGGTCCGACATCAGCTCGGTGGCCACCACCCGGGCCTGTTCCGGGTCCAACCCGCGCTCGACGTAGATGGCGACCAGTTCGGCCGTCTCGGCCTCGGGATTCTCGGCGATGGAGATCCGTTCGATCTCCAGTTCCCGTTCCACCAGCTCGGCCTGGGCCTTCAGCGACACGTACTCCCCGGCCGCCATCGACACCGCCCCGGCCAGCAGCCCCGACACGCCGGCCACCCGCACGAACGCCGCATCGGTGCTGGCCCCGGCGATGCCCAGGATCAGGGCCACGTTGGACACCAGCCCGTCGCTCACCCCGAACACCGCGGCACGGGCTGCTCCCCCCTGGACGTCGCGGTGACGGTGCACCCGTCCCCTCGATCCCAGGAAACCGTGGTCGGCGCTCACCCGGTCGACCGTAGTTCCCCACGCCCGCCATGTGGCTGTCCGTACGTCGGTCGGCCACCGTCCCGTAGTGTCCGTGCCCATGGCCAGCCCGACCGACCAGTCCACCGCGCTCGTCATCGGAGGGACCGGCCCCACCGGCCCGGCCATCGTCCGGGGCCTCGAGTCCCGGGGGCACCGGGTGACCATCTTCCACACCGGCCGCCATGAACTCGACGAGGTGGCCCACGTGGAGCACATCCACGGTGACCCGTTCTCCACCGACGGCGTGGTGGCCGCCCTCGGCGACCGGACCTTCGACGTGGTGGTGGCCTGCTATGGCCGCCTACGGAACATCGCCGAGGTGCTGTCCGGTCGGTGTGGACGGTTCGTCTCGGTGGGCGGCGCCCCGGCCTACCGGGGCTACTTCGATCCCACCCGGTTCGACCCGATCGGCCTACCGGTGCCCACCGGCGAGGACGCCCCCCGGTCCGGCGAGGACGAGGACGGGAAGAGCTACCGGGTGGCCCGCACCGAGGACCGACTGTTCGAGTACCAGCCCGGAGCGATCCACCTCCGCTACCCGTTCGTCTACGGGCCACGCCAGATCGCCCCCCTTGAGTGGTCCATCGTGCGACGGGCCCTGGACGGCCGGTCGGCCATCATCGTCCCCGAGGCCGGCCTGATGGCCGAGACCCGCTCCTACAGCGAGAACGCGGCCCACGTGGTCCTGTGCGCCGTTGACACCCCCGCAGCCGGCGGCCGGTGCTTCAACGTGGGTGACGAGGAGTCCCTCACCACCGCGCAGCGAATCGCCCTCATCTGCGAGGAACTGGGCCACGAGATGGAGGTGGTGGGCATGCCCACCCACCTGGCGCTCCCGGCCC
>CAYWBE010000184.1:0-3621 GCA_964456295.1 uncultured Candidatus Nemicrothrix sp. | reverse complement strand
GCCGAGGCCCGGGTGGCCCACGCGGAGGGCGGCTGGCGCCACATGGAGATCGTGGCCACCAACCTGCTGGGGAACCCGGCGGTGGCCGGCGTGGTCGTCAATGCCCGCGACGTCACCGAACGAGTCGAGGTGGCCGCCCAACTGGAGGAGCGGGCCTACCACGACGAGCTCACCGGGCTCCCCAACCGGGCCCTGCTGCTGGACCGGCTCCAGGACGCCCTCCACCGGGCGGCCCGCCACGATCGCATGGTCGGCGTGCTGTTCCTGGACCTCGACCGGTTCAAGGTGGTCAACGACTCCCTCGGGCACGGGGTGGGAGACGACCTGCTACGGGAGGCGGCCCGTCGCCTCGAACGCACCATCCGGCCCGGCGACCTGGTGGCCCGGCTGGGTGGCGACGAGTTCGTGGTGGTGATCGCCGACATGGTCCGCACCACCGATGCCCTGGCGGCCGCCGAACGGGTCCGCACGGCATTGGCCCGGCCCGTGGAGTTCGGTACCGACACCACCGTGATGTCGGCCAGTGTGGGCATCGCGGTGGCCCACGGAACCGAGACCCCGGCCGACCTGCTCCGCGATGCCGACACCGCCATGTACCGGGCCAAGGAGGGGGGCCGGGACCGGGCGGTGATGTTCGGTGCCCACCTGCGGGCCCAGGCGGTGCGCCGCCATTCCGTCGAGCAGGAACTCCGCTCGGCGCTCGACGAGGACCGGATCGAGGTCCACTTCCAGCCGGTCGTCCACCTGGCCGATTCCCGGGTGGTGGGCGCCGAGGCCCTGGCCCGGATCCGGGGTTCGGCCGGCGAGTTGCTCCAGCCGGCCCAGTTCATCGACATCGCCGAGGACACCGGCCTCATCGCCGACCTGGGTGCCCGGGTCCTGACCATCGCCGTGGGGCGTCTGGCCGCCTGGCAGCAACGGCCCGGGGCCGGTTCCGACGGCGCGGCCCTGTCCATGGCCGTGAACGTCTCGGCCCGGCAGCTGTCCGATCCGATGTTCCCCCGGCTGGTGGCCTCGACGTTGGCCGACAACGGGGTCGACCCGTCCCAGGTGGCCCTGGAGTTCACCGAGAGTGCCCTGATCGCCGCCAATCCGGTGACCGGCTCGGTGCTCGGCGAGTTGACCGCCCTCGGGGTTCGCATGGGCCTGGACGACTTCGGCACCGGATTCTCGTCACTGGCCTATCTCAAACGGTTCCCCATCGACTTCCTGAAGATCGACCGCTCGTTCGTGGCCGGCCTGAGCGAGGACGAGGCCCGTGATCCGCTGCCGGCGGCCGAGCGGGACGGCGACGACACGGCCATCGTGACCGGCACCATCGCCCTGGCCCACAGCCTCGGGTTGAAGGTGGTGGCCGAGGGGGTGGAGACCGAGGAGCAGTTGCGGATCCTGCGTCGCCTGCGGTGCGACCAGGCCCAGGGCTTCCACTTCTCCGAGCCGGTGACCGACGCCGAGTTCGACCGGTTCCTGGGGCCCGGCCTGGCCGGAGCGGGGCTCAGCCGGAACTGAGCAGCGGCCCCACCGGTCGGGTGGGGTGCGACCCGCAGATCAGGAGGGGGCCAGCCGCCGGGCCAGGTCCCGAAAGGCTCGGCCCCGGTGCGAGACGTCGTGCTTCTCGTCGCCCATCTCGGCGAACGTCCGCCCGTCGCCCTCCACGGGTACGAACACCGGGTCGTATCCGAACCCGCCGTCACCGGCTGGCGCCTCGGTGATGTGGCCCTCGACGGTCCCGGTAGCCACCACCTCTCGTCCGTCGGGGTACCTGACCAGGGCCACGGTGCGGAACCGGGCCGTCCGGCGCCCGGCCGGGACGTCGGCCAGTTCCCGGAGAAGGCGGGCGGTGTTGGCCACTGCGTCCCCCTCGGCGCCCGACCCGTCGGAGGCCGCGTAGCGGGCCGAGTGCACCCCGGGTGCGCCGCCGACCGCGTCGACCTCCAGGCCGGTGTCGTCGGCCACCGCAGCCGCTCCGGTCGCCTCGCAGATGGCCACCGCCTTCAGGCGGGCGTTGGCCTCCAGGGTGTGGCCGTCCTCCACCACGTCGCCCACGGTGGTCGGTCGGGGTTCCAACACCGCCAGGCCAGCCAGGACGAGGGCCATCTCGGCCACCTTGTGGGGGTTGGCGCTGGCCACCACCAGCCGGGGCAGCGCCGCCGGGGCAGGTTCCGGGCACATCGTCGGCCTCCGGGGACCGGCTCAGGACCGTCCGGCGGGCGGGGTGGCCAACAGGGCCCGCTGGGCGGCCACGATCTCGGCGATGCCGCCGGTGGCCAGGTCGACCAGGGCATCCAGTTCGGAACGGTCGAAGGCCTGACCCTCGGCGGTGCCCTGCACCTCGACGAAGCGACCGGAACCGGTCATCACCACGTTGAAGTCGACCTCGGCGGTCGAGTCCTCCACGTACGGCAGGTCGAGGCGGGGGGCGCCGTCCACGATGCCCACCGAGATGGCGGCCAGCTCATCGGTGATGGGCGAGGCCGGCAGGTCACCGGCGGCCACCAGCCGGGTGAAGGCGTCATGCAGGGCGACGAAGCCACCACAGATGGACGCCGTGCGGGTGCCGCCGTCGGCCTGGAGCACGTCGCAGTCCACGGTCAGCTCCATCTCGGGCATGGCCTCCAGGTCGACCACGGCCCGTAGCGAACGGGCGATGAGGCGCTGGATCTCCTGGTCGCGGCCCGACGTGCGGCGTCGGATGCGTTCCGGGCTGGAACCGGGGAGCATCGAGTACTCGGCGGTCACCCAGCCCCGACCGGTGTTGCGTAGCCACGGCGGCACGCCGTCGCCCACCGAGGCGGTGCACAGCACCCTGGTGCGACCGAAGGTGACCAGGCAGGAGCCGGCGGCCATCTCGGTGAAGTCCCGGGTGAACGAGAGGGGCCGGAGTTCGTCGTCGGCCCGTCCGTCGGGACGGGGGCTGGTTTCGGGCACGGTGCCTCCTGTGGCTGGGGCGGGCTGCAGTCGATCTGGTTGGAGCGAATCTAGAAGACCCGCTCCCCGATGGCCCGCTCTCGGGGCCAACTCTCGGGGGCCCGCTCTCGGGGGCCGGTTCCTAGAAGACGATCAGGCCCTCGACCTCGGCGGCCACCTCGTCGAGGTCTCCGCTCCACGCACCGGTGGACAGGTACTTCCATCCACCGTCGCTCACCACGAACACGATGGTGGCCACTACCCCACCGTCGATGGGCGGCTGTATCCGCTCGGCGACCCGCACGGCACCGGCCAGGGCCGCCCCGGCCGACAGCCCGGCGAAGATCCCGCACTGGTCAGCCAGCCGCCGGGTGAACTCGATGGACTCCCGGGGGCGCACGATGCGCTTGCCGTCCAGCAGGTCGTAGCCGCCCCACTTCTCGAACACCGGGGGGATGTAGCCGTCATCCAGGCTCCGCAGGCCCTGGACCAGCTCACCGGACGGCGGCTCGACGGCCAGCACCTGCACGTCGGGCTTGTGCTCCTTGAGGTAGGTGCCGACCCCCATGAGGGTGCCGCTGGTACCCAGGCCGGCCACGAAGTGGGTGATGTCGGGGACGTCCCGCAGGATCTCCGGCCCGGTGGTGGCGTAGTGGGCCCGGGGGTTGGCCTCGTTGGCGTACTGGTAGAGGAACACCCAGTCGGGGTTCTCGT
>CAYWBE010000183.1:0-3641 GCA_964456295.1 uncultured Candidatus Nemicrothrix sp. | reverse complement strand
TCGGCGCCATGTCCGGCATCGACGTCCCCATCGTGTCGATGATCCACCAGTACCTCATCACCGAACCGCTGGACGCCATGAAGGCCTGCGACGTCGAGATGCCCGTCATCCGCGACCCCCGCTCGTCCTGCTACTACCGCCGCGAGATCGACAGCCTGCTCATCGGCCCGTACGAGACCCATGACTCCATCACCTACGGCATCGACGGCATCGACTGGAACCTCCACTTCCACCTCACCCCGCCCGACCTCGAGCAGCTCGCCCCGTGGCTCGAGATCTCCGCCGAACGCTTCCCGGTGTTCGCCGAGGCCGGCATCAAGCAGGTGGTCAGCGGCCCCATCACCCACACCCCCGACGGCGGCTACCTCATGGGCCCGGCCGCCGGGCACCGCAACTACTGGTTCTGCGCCGGCGCCTCCATCGGCATCACCCAGGGCCCGGGCGCCGGCAAGTACCTCGCCCAGTGGATGGTCCACGGCCAGACCGAGATCAACGTCCGCGAGATGGACCCCCGCCGCTTCGGCCCCTGGTCCGACCTGCAGTACACGATCGACAAGTCCATCGACGAGTACCACGAGATGTACCAGGTGCGGATGCCCGGCGAGTACCGCTCGGCCGGCCGGCCCCTGAAGCGCACCCCCATCGCCGACCGCCTCGACGCCCTGGGCGCCCAGTGGCAGGACGTCTGGGGCTGGGAACGCCCCCGCTACTACGGCGAGCCCGAGGAGTACTCGTGGCGCCGCTCCAACGCACACGACATCGTGGGCGCCGAGTGCCGGGGCGTACGCGACCGGGTGGGCATCGCCGATCTCACCGCCTTCGCCAAGTTCGACGTGACCGGCGCCGACGCGGCGGCCCTGCTCGGCCGACTGTCGGCCAACCGGCTGCCGGCCCGTGACGGCGGCATCCGCCTCGTCCACATGCTCACCGAACTGGGCGGCATCGAGTGCGAGATGACCGTCACCCGGCTCGGCGGCGACCGCTTCTACCTCAACTCGGCCATCGCCGGCACCGAGCACGACCTCGACTGGCTCCAGCAGCACGTGCTACCCGGCGAGGACGTCACCGTCACCGACCGGACCGACGGGATCGGCATCCTGGCCGTCACCGGCCCCCGGGCCCGCGACGTGCTGGCCGCCTGCACTGACGCCGACCTGTCCAACGACGCCTTCGGATGGCTGACCGCTCAGGAGGTCGACGTGGCCGGCGTGGGCTGCACCGCCCTGCGGGTCAGCTACGTCGGCGAGCTGGGCTGGGAACTGCACCACCCGCTGGACCGCATGCCCGAGCTGTACGACGCCCTGGTGGCTGCCGGTGCCGCCCACGACATGGTCCACTTCGGGTCGTCGGCCATGAACGTCATGCGCCTCGAGAAGGCCTACAAGGCGTGGGGCGGCGAGCTCACCACCGAGATCACCCCCGTCGAGGCCCGCCTCGGCCGCTTCGTCGACCTCGACTCGGGTCGGGACTTCCTGGGCCGCGACGCCACCCTGGCCCGCCGGGAACTGGAAGCCGACGGCGGTCCCGACGGAGGCCTCGACATGGTGCTCGTCTACTGCGAGGTCGACGCCACCGACTCGGACTGCCGGGGCAACGAACCCTGCTACGACCCAGCAGGTGACGGCAGCCGCTGCATGGGGATCACCACCGGCGGCGCCTGGGGCCACACCGTCGACCGGTCCCTGGCCTTCGCCTACGTCGACCCGGCCTTCGAGGCCCCCGGATCGACCTTCGAAGTCACCCTGTTCAGCGAACGCCACACGGCCACCGTGCTCGACGGCCCGGCCCACGACCCGGCCAACGAGAGGATCCGCGCATGAGCACCAAGCCGAGCCGTGGAGGCCGCTCCGGAGGGCGCGCCGCCCGGGTGGCCGCCCGGGCCGCCGGCCTTGCCGACGACGAGAAGGCCGTCCGCCCCGGCCAGTCGGGTGGCGCCTACAAGCCGCTCACCGACTCGGAGTGCCGCACCGTCTACGACGCCGCGTTGACCATGCTCGAGGAGTTCGGCATCGGCACCCCCATCCCCGAGTTCATCGAGGTCGTCGTGCCGGCCGGCGGCTGGCTCGACGAACACGAACGCCTCCACTTCCCCCGCACCCTCGTCGAGGAGTGCATCGGCATGGCGGCCAAGGAGTTCACCTGGCACGGCTTCGACGACGACCGCTCCATCACCGTCGGCGGCGACCGGGTCCACTTCGGCACGGCGGGGGCCGCCGTGTCGGTCTGGGACCACGAGACCCGTAGGCACCGGCCGTCCGACCTCCAGGACCTCTACGACGTGGCCCGCCTCGTCGACACCCTCGAGCACGTCCACTTCCACGTCCGCACCCTGGTGGCCCGCGACATGATCGAGTCCCGGGACCTCGACGTGAACTCCGCCTACGCGGTGGCCATGGGCACCTCCAAGCCGATGGGCACCTCGTTCTTCCAACCCGAGCACGTGCACGAGGTCGTCGACATGTTCGACGAAATGCTGGGCGGCCGGCCCGGGTCGTTCGCCGAGCGCCCGTTCTGCGTGGCCAACAACACGTTCGTCGTGCCGCCGCTGCGCTACGCCGAGGACGCCGTGCGGTCCATGGTCGCCCAGGTCCACACCGGCATGCCCATCAACCTGCTGTCGGCCGGCCAGGCCGGCGCCACCTCGCCCGCCGCGCTGGCCGGCTCGCTGGCCCAGGCCCTCGCCGAGTGCCTCTCGGCGCTGACCTGCGTCAACCTGCTCAACCCGGGGCACCCGTGCGTGATGGGCCTGTGGCCGTTCGTGTCCGACCTTCGCACCGGTGCCATGACCGGCGGCTCCGGCGAGGAGGCGGTCCTGAACGCAGCGGCCGCCCAGATGGCCAACTGGCTGGGCCTGCCCTCGGGCGTGGCCGCCGGAATGGCCGACTCCAAGGTGCCCGACAACCAGGCCGGTCACGAGAAGGGCCTGACGGTGGCCCTGGCCGGACACGCCGGCGCCAACCTCGTCTACGAGTCGGCCGGGATGCTGGCCAGCCTGCTGGCCTGCTCGTACGAGGCCCTCGTCATCGACAACGACATGCTGGGCGCCGTCAACCGCACGGTCCGCGGCATCGAGGTCACGCCGGACAAGCTGTCGCTTGAGACCATCCGGTCGGTCATCCACGGCGACGGCCACTTCCTCGGCCAGGACCAGACGCTGTCGATCATGCAGTCGGAGTACATCTACCCGGAGGTCGGCGACCGGCTCAGCCCGGCCGACTGGTTCGACGCCGGCGCCACCTCGGTCGACGAGCGGGCCCGGGTGCGGGTGCGCGAGGTACTGGGGTCGCACTACCCGTCGCATGTGTCAACCGACGTCGACGCCCGGATCCGGGACCGGTTCGACATCCGGTTGCCGGTCGGGGAGCTCACCGCCTCCAGCCGCTGGAGCTGATCCGTCAACAGGGGCTGACCCGGCCACTGAGCCGGGAGCGCTGTCATACCCCATCGTCATGATGGGTCCATGACCGCAGCCACCACCCACGACGATCCGGAAGGCCTCACCGTTGCGGCTGGCGATCTGGCGGGCGATCCGGCCCGCGACCTGGCCAACGGCATCGGCGAGCGGATCGGCGACCTGCGGTTCGACCGGATGGGCGAGGCCGGGCGCGACGCCTGGCTGCGAACCTTCTCGGCCATCGACG
>CAYWBE010000182.1:0-3641 GCA_964456295.1 uncultured Candidatus Nemicrothrix sp. | reverse complement strand
ACCACGGGGACGGCCAGCACGGTGCCCCGGACGGTCATCGGGTCCAGGTCGCGCAGTACCCGGGTGATGACCTCCACGCCGCCCACCTCGTCGCCGTGGATCGCCGCGTTCAGCCACGCGGTGGGTCCCGGTTCGCTGCCGTGGACCACCCGGACCGGTAGGGCCATATCGGTACCGGTCACCAACCGACCGATGGGCAGTTCGAAGTGGTCGGCGGTGCCCGGTCGGACCTCGTGTCCGCCGATCACGATCGATCCGTGTTCAGCCATCGGGTGGAGTCTGGTCCGGTGCGTGATCCGGCACCACGTCGACGTCCGGATCGGGTGTCCGGTTGGCCCGGCGTTCCGGTCGCGGCGGCTGGCCGAGCAGGTACGAACGCCCGGTGTCGACCAGGAAGCGGCCCCGCAGGGCCTGCCGGCCCAGGAGCATCCGGAAGCCCATCTGGTCACGACGGGTCAGGGTGAACTCGACGTCCACCACCTTGGAGCCGATCCGCACCGGCAGCACCACCACGGGTCGACGTTCGGTGGTTCCGCTGGACGACCGGACCTGGCGGCGGTCCAGGACCCGGGCCTCGACCTGGACGGCATCGGTCGTCGACCGCTGCCACGGATAGATCGAGAACCGCACCCATTCCCGGTTCTCCAACTCGAAGGTGTGGAGGCCGGGGGCGTGCAGCGATGAGGTTCGGGCTCCCGTGTCGACCTTGGCCTTCACCCATTCCACGCCGTGGTCGGGCAGGCCCACCCATTCCCGCCATCCGAGCGCGGGAGTCGGCTTCTTCGGCGTGCGCTTCCGCTTCTTCTCGGGCACGACCGCTCCTGGTCGTTCGACGTTTTCCGGGTGTCCGGCGGGCGTCGGCACGTCGAACAGCCCCATAATGGTGCCTCCAGAACGTTCCCGCCCGATCACGGAGTCGGCGTGAAGCTCGCCATCCTCTCCCGACAGCCCGATTCGTACTCCACGATGCGGTTGCACCTCGCGGCCCTGGACCGGGGCCACGAGGTCGACGTGCTGGACACGTTGCGCTTCGCCATCGACCTGACCGGGAATGACCCGGACATGGCGTACCGCAGCGAGCCCATCGAGGACTACGACGCCGTCATCCCCCGGATCGGTGCGTCCATCACCTACTTCGGCACCGCGGTGGTCCGCCAGTTCGAGCAGATGGACGTCTACACGCCCAACACCTCCAACGGGATCGCCAACTCCCGGGACAAGCTCCGGGCCATCCAGATCATGTCCCGGCACGAGATCGGCATGCCGGCCACCGCCTTCGCCCGCAACCGCGACGACGTCCTGCCGGCCATCGAGCGGGTCGGTGGTGCCCCGGTGGTCATCAAGCTGCTGGAGGGCACCCAGGGCATCGGGGTGATCCTGGCCCCCGACACCCGGGTGGCCTCGGCCATCATCGAGACCCTGCAGAGCGCCAAGCAGAACGTGCTCATCCAGGCCTTCGTGGAGGAGTCCCGGGGCCGCGACGTGCGGGCCCTGGTGGTCGGTGACCGGGTGGTGGGGGCCATGCGCCGCACTGCGGCGGGCGACGAGTTCCGCTCCAACGTGCACCGGGGCGGCTCCGTGGAGGCCGTGGACCTCGACGAGGAGTACGAGGCCACGGCGGTCCGGGCCGCCCAGATCATGGGCCTGCGGGTGGCCGGGGTGGACATGCTGGAAGGGGCCCACGGGCCACTGGTCATGGAGGTCAACTCCTCGCCGGGCCTCGAGGGCATCGAGACGGCCACCGGACTGGACATCGCCGGCGAGGTGATCGACTACGTCGACAACCAGGTGGCCTTCCCCGAGTTGGACGTCCGCCAGCGCCTCACCGTCAGCACCGGCTACGGCGTGGCCGAACTGCTGGTCCGTGAGGACGGCACGTTCGTCGGCCAGACGATCGGCGAGTCCGGCCTGCTGGACCGTGACATCTCGGTACTGACCCTGCACCGCGGCGCCCAGGTCATCCCCAACCCCCGGGCCCAGCGGGTGCTGGAGGCCAACGACCGGTTGCTGTGCTTCGGCCGCCTCGAGGAGATGCGCGACATGATCCCCGAGCGCCGTAGGCGTCGGACCCGGGTCCGGCCGCTGCCCGAGGATCCGTCGTCCGGTCGTCCCATCGACGACGAAGCCGAGGCGTGACCGGCCAGCCGGGGGTCGGCGAGACGTCCCGCCGGCCCAACATCCTGTTCGTCGTCTCCGACGAGGAACGTCGCAACGACTGGATGGACGGGGTCGTCGACCTGCCCAACCACGAACGGCTCCGGCGCGAGGGCATGACCTTCGACCGGTACTACACCCATTCGTCGCCGTGTTCGCCGTCCCGGGCCAGCCTCTACACCGGTCGGTACCTGGCCCAGCACGGGGTGGTCGACAACGTGAGCTTCCCGACCCATACCGAACTGGACCGGGGCATACCCACCGTGGGGTCGCTGCTGGGCGACGTCGGGTACCGGTCGGGCTACCTCGGCAAGTGGCACCTCTCCCACGGCCACACCCCCGACATGGCCTCGTACGGCTACCTGGACTGGCAGGGCGACGACCGCCAGTTCACGGGCAACGCCTGGACCGGCCGGTACTTCGACCCGGTCATCACCGACCAGGCCGTCGACTGGATCAGCGAACGCGGCACCGGCACCACGCCCTGGTTCCTCACCGTGGCCCTCGTCAACCCCCACGACATCATGTGGTATCCGGCCGACCACCGGTCGTTCCAGGACGAGCACCCCGACGTGGCCGAGGCCCTGGCCTTCATCAAGGACCTCTACCTGGCCGACGTCGACCTGTCGGCGCCGCCCGAGGACTACCCGAACCGGTTCGACACCCTGCCGGCCAACTTCGCCGACGACCTCAGCACCAAGCCCGAGGTCCAGCGGGCATGGCGTCACACCCGCAACCGGAACCACATGGTCGGCTCCATTGACCCCGACGACCACACCACCTGGCTCCGCGGCCTCGACTACTACGCCTTCCTCCACGAGGAGTTGGACGTCAACCTTGGTCGCCTGCTGGACACCCTCGACCGGCTGGACCTGGCCGACGACACGATCGTCGTCTACACCTCGGACCACGGCGACGCCTGCGGGTCCCACGGACTCCGGGCCAAGCTCCCGTGCGTCTACGAGGAGGTCATGGGCGTGCCGTTGATGGTCCGGGGACCGGGCGTTCCGGCCGGGGTCCGTACCGATGCCCTGGCCACCCACGTGGACCTGGCCACCACCCTGGCGTCCATCGGTGGGGTGGGGAGCAACGACCTGGACGGCCTGTCGGGTGAGGACCTCTCGCCGGTGCTGGCCGATCCGACCACGAAGGTGCGCGACCACGTGCTGTTCGCCCAGGACTGCGCCCAGGACGAGGTGCTCCGCAACAGCCGCTACGCGGTGCGGGGGTACTTCGACGGCACCGACAAGGTGGCCCGGTACTACGGCATCGGCGGTGGCATCGAACGCGACGGTCGACGGGCCGAGGGGGGAAAGCGGTTCGACGTGGACGCCGCCTTCGACGACCAGGACCACGAGTGGTACGACCACGGCGACGATCCCCACGAGATGGTGAACCTGGCCGTGGACCGGGGCCGACGGGCCGGGCACCGCGATCGGTACGAACGGCTGATGGCCTACGAGCAGGCCTTCGAGGCCCCGGCTTCC
>CAYWBE010000181.1:0-3668 GCA_964456295.1 uncultured Candidatus Nemicrothrix sp. | reverse complement strand
GCCATGCTGGCCGAGGCCAAGGACACCTCGGAGCTGATGGTCGACCTCGCCTACGCCGCGGTCTACTTCGGCGACCCCGACATGGCCGAGGAGGTGGACGAGCTCGAGGAGCGGATGAGCGACCTGGTCCACGACATGCGGGCCGTATGCGTCCTGGCTGGTCGGAGTCCCCGCGACGCCGAGGGGATGTCCTCGGTCCTCCAGGTGGTGTCGGCCATCGAGCGGATGGCCAACGACGCAGTGGACATCGCCCGGATCGTCACCCACCGCCTGGGCATTCCGCGCCAGTTGGTGGCCGACCTGTCCGATGCCGAGGAGGTGTCGCACCGGGTGCTGGTCAGCGACGGGTCCCACATGGCCCACCGGCCCCTGGCGGCCCTGGAGCTGACCGTGCAGGCCGGGATGCGGGTCATGGCGGTTCGGCGCGGACGCCAGTGGATCACCGACGTCGACGGGGACACGGTGCTGGTGCCCGGCGACGTGCTGTTCCTGCACGGTTCGCCCGACGGGATCACCCGCCTACGCGAGCTGGCCGCCGCACCGGTCTGGGAGCCGTTGCGGCCCGACGAGGGAGAGGCGCTCACCGACCTGGACCGGGCGGTCGACGTGCTGGTCGAGATGAAGAACCTGTCGGAGGCCGCGGTGGGGCTGGCCTACAGCGCGTTGGTCCTGGGCGACCGGGGGTTGGCCGCCGAGGTGGGCCACCTGGAGGAGCGCCTGGACGAGATGAAGGACCACCTGGAGTTGTGGGTGCTGGCCGCCGCGGGTGCCGGCCTGGATCCCGCCACGCTCCGCGGGCTGCTCCACCTCGCCGAGGCTGCCGAGGACCTGGGTGACCAGGCCCGGGCCATGGTCTGGCTGGTCGAGGAGGGCGAGGAACTCCACCCGATCCTGGGCATCGCCCTGGGCGACGCCGACGAGGTGGTGGTGCGATTCCCGGTGGCCGGTGACAGCGCGGTGGACGGATCCACCCTGAAGGATCTGCAACTCAACATCGAGCCCGGGTTCACCGTGCTGGCCGTCCGGCGTGGCGGCGGCTACCTCTACCGGCCGAGGGGACAGGTGCGCCTCTCGGCGGGCGACGAGATCATCGCCAGCGGTCCCGACGAGGGCCAGGCGCTGTTGGCGGCCATGTGCGGATGGGAACTCGTCGAGGACGACGAGGGCGAGGACGAGCTGGTTCCCGCCTCCTGAGGTCGGCGGCCCGGGGCAGGTCAGCCGGTCGGGGGCTCGTCCGATCCGTCGGTGGGGGCCCCGAGGTCGACCGGGGCCACCGTCGTGGTCCCGTCGGCGGGGTCGTCACCGTTGAACAGCTCGGCGATGGCGCCGATCGACCCCAGGGTCGCACCCAGGTCGGTGGGGAGGAAGATCTTGGTGGCCTGACCGTCGGCGATCGTCCCGAGCGCCTCGAGGTACTTGACGGCCAGCAGGTCCGGCGTCGGATCTCCGTCATGGATGGCGGCGTAGACGCTGCGAACCGCCTCGGCCTCGCCCTCGGCCACCGTCAGCTGCCGGTAGCGCTCGGCATCGGCCACCGCCCGGATGGCCTGGGCCTCGCCCTCGGCCTCGAGGATGGCCTGCTGTCGGACGGCCTCGGAGGCCAGGATCAGCGACTGCTTCTCGCCCTCGGCCCGGGTGATGGCGGCCTCCCGGGTGCCGTCGGCCTCCAGCACGACGGCCCGGCGGTTCCGCTCGGCCTTCATCTGTTCGTGCATGGCGTGCATCACGTCCGCCGGAGGGTCGATCCGTTGGATCTCGACCCGGACCACCTTCACGCCCCACTTGTCGGTGGCGTCGTCGAGCACCTCCCGTAGGGCGACGTTCACGTTGTCGCGCGACGTCAGGGCGTTGTCCAGGCTCATGTCGCCGATCACGTTCCGGAGGTTGGTCTGGGCCAACTTGGTGACGGCCAGCATGAAGTTGGCCACGTTGTAGATGAGGCGCTGGGCGTCGGTCGGCTCGTAGTAGATGACGGCGTCCACGGTGACCGTGACGTTGTCCTTGGTGATGACCTCCTGGGGAGGGACGTCGATGACCTGCTCGCGCATGTCCACCCGGGTGATCGACTGGATGACCGGGATGATCAGCTTCAGGCCGGGGTCCACGGTCGCCTTGTAGCGGCCCAGCTGCTCGACGATGCCCTTCTGGTAGGGGCGGACGATCTTGATGCCGGCCGCTGCGAAGGCGAACAGCACCACCGCGACGACGGCCAGTACGACGACGGAAACGGGCATGGGTTGGCTCCTCTCGGTTGGTCTGGTCAGGCGGTGGGGCGGACCACCGCTCGGGTGCCCTCGATGCGGACGACCTCCACGGCGGTGCCGGTGGACAACGGGGTGCCGTCGTCGGACTCGACGTGCCAGTCCTCGCGACCGATGCGCACCGTGCCCAGTCGGGTGCCCGCCTCGTCGGGCTCGCTGGTCACCACGCCGGTCTCGCCGACCAGGCGGTCGGCACCCACGCCCACCGGATTCCCGTCGCGGGCCATGCGTCGGGCCATGGGGCGGAGCCCGGCGAAGGAGGCAGCCGAGACGGCCACGAAGGCCAGCCACGACCAGGCCTCGCCGGCACCGGCGAAGGCCACGATGGTGGCCGCGCTGGCCCCCACCCCGAACGGCAGCAGGAAGAACGCCCCGGTCATGGCGATCTCGCCGATGGTGAACAGCGCGGCGGCGCCGAGCCAGATCCAGCGCCAGACCTCGGGGTCCATCGGTTCGCTCCTGTCGCTGTCCGTTGTGACCGGATTCCGTCACCCAAGGTACATCGGGCCCGGTTGTCGGGTCACGCGGGCCAACACCGGGCGTCGGGGACCGGGCGCTACCGTCATGCGCCGTGCCCTCCTTCGTCCCGGTTCCCGCCGATGCCCCGCTGCGCCTCCTGACCGTGCACGCCCATCCGGACGACGAGGCATCCAAGGGGGCCGCCACGGTGGCCGGCCTGCACGCCGAGGGGGTGCACTGCGTGCTGGTGTGCTGCACGGGCGGTGAGGCCGGCGACGTCCTCAACCCGGCCATGGACGTGCCTGAGGTACACGCCGACATGGTGGGCGTCCGTGCGGCCGAGTTGGCCCGGGCGGCCGAGATCATCGGCTACGACGAGGTGGTGATGCTGGGCTACCGCGACTCGGGCATGAAGGATTCGGACCACAACGCCCATGGGAACGCCTTCGCCAACGCCGACCACGATGAAGCGGTGGGGCGCCTGGTGGCCGTCATCCGCCGGGTCCGGCCACAGGTCGTCGTCACCTACCCTGACGCCCGCGGCGAGTACGACCACCCGGACCACGTCCAGGTCCACGACATCTCGGTGCCGGCCTTCCATGCGGCCGGCGACCCCGGGCGCTTCCCGGAGGCCGGCCCGGCCTGGCAGCCCAGCAAGCTGTACTACACCATGTGGTCCCGGGCCCGGATCGCCGGCCTGCACGAGAAGTTCCTGGAGCTGGGGATCCAGTCCCCCTACGACGACTGGTGGTTCGAGCGCCCGTCCCGTGACCACCTCATCACCACGCAGGTGCCCGTCGGTCGGCACTGGGACGTCCGGGGCGAGGCCCTCCGGGCCCATGCCACCCAGATCGACCCGGTATCGCCGTTCTGGTTCGGCCTGCCCGACGACGTGGCCCGAACCGTGCACCCGTTCGACGACTACCGGCTGGAGTCCTGTTGCGTGGA
>CAYWBE010000180.1:0-3674 GCA_964456295.1 uncultured Candidatus Nemicrothrix sp. | reverse complement strand
GTCGCGGCGTGGAGGATGCGGTGATCGGGTCGGCGGGCCTCAACCCGCTGGACACCGACGTGGACCGGGTGGTCGACGGCGACACGGTGACGGTCACCGTCCGTCATGTGGCCCGGACCGGTACGCCGTTGATCGGGTATGTACTGCCCGATGTGGTGCTGACCGCGTCGGCCAGCATGTTCCTGGAGTGACGGGATTCGTGGGCCCCGGATGCTGCGGCCGGGGCCGCCGGCGAGGGGGTGCCACCGGACCGGTGGTCTAGCGTCGGCGGTGAACCGGGACGGGCCGGAATGACGAGACGGAGGGAACGCGACCAGGTGCAGATCGACGTCCAGCGACGCGACCCTTCCCCGGGTGATGGCTCAACCGGGCCGTCGGGGCGCGTCTACGTGGTCCTGACCGTGCTGGGTGATCTGGACATGGCCGGCGCCCCGGTCCTCCGCCAGGCGGTGGTGACGGAGGTGACCGGTGGGGCCCGGCTGGTGGTCCTGGACCTGACGGCGGTCGACTTCATGGACTCCGCGGGGGTGGGCGTGGTGGTCGGGGGACTCCGGCGGCTCCGGGCCCACGGTGGCGACCTGGTGCTGGTGTGTCCCGAACCGAGGATCCGGCAGGTGTTCGAGTCGTGTGACCTGGACCGGGTGTTCGACCTGCACCCGGACGTGGAGGTGGCCGTTGCCACGGCAACGGCCACTGGTGAACGGACGTCGGCATGACCACGGGTGGGGCCCCGGACATCGAGTTCGCCATCCCCCCGTTTCCCGAGTACCTGCAACTGGTCCGTGCCCTGGTGGGCGCAGCGGCCAGCAGGAGTGGGGGCTCCCCGTCACCGTTGGAGCCGGGGCGGGTGGCTGACCTCCGTCTGGTCGTGTCCGAGGCCGTGACCAACGCCGTCGAGGCGCAGGGCGCGGTCGGCGAGATGGACCGGATCCTGGTCCGGTGCCGGGTGGCCGACGACCACGTGTCGGTGGAGGTGGTCGACCACGGTCCGGGATTCGACCCGGATGCCGTGCCGGACCTGCCCGACGTGGAGACCCCCGAGCGACTCCGACACGAATCCGGCCTCGGGGTGGCCCTCATGGAACGCCTGGCCGACGGGGCCGAGGTGGTAAGCGGCCCCGACGGCACGACGGTGCGCCTGGTCGTCCGACCCGCCTGACCCGCCTTCCCGACCAGCATCCATACGGATGTCACGGGGCGACGGTTACCGTTCGGGCGACGGAACGGCTGGTGGGGACCAGATGGGACCCGCCGCCGACGACCCCGAGGGAGTGCTGAAGACGACGATGGCTGGTTCACGACCCGCATCGGAACGGACATGGCTGGGCAGCGACCGACCGCTGGCCCGGACCATCGGGCGACCCGTCATGCGCTTCCTGGGCATCGAGGCGGCCGGCGGGATCCTGCTGATGGTGGCCACCGTCGTGGCCCTGGCGTGGGCCAACTCGCCGTGGTCGGGCGGCTACCACGACCTGTGGCACACCGAGTTCCACCTCGGCGTCGGCGACTTCCGGTTGGAGCACCATGGCCATCCGCTGACCCTGGCCCAACTCGTCAACGACGCCCTGATGGCCATCTTCTTCTTCGTGGTGGGCCTGGAGATCAAGCGCGAGCTGGTCGCCGGCCACCTCCGGGACCGGCGGGCCGCCCTGCTCCCGGCAGCCGGGGCCCTCGGTGGGATGGTCGTCCCGGCGGCCCTCTACCTGGCCTTCAACCAGTCCGGTGACGCCTCGGCCGGGTGGGGCATCCCCATGGCCACCGACATCGCGTTCGCCGTCGGGGTCCTGTCCCTGCTGGGCAACCGGATCTCGACGCCCCTGAAGGTCTTCCTGCTGTCGCTGGCCATCGTGGACGACATCGGGGCGATCATCGTGATCGCCATCTTCTACACCAGTGACCTGGCCACCGACTGGTTGGTGCTGGCCGGTGCCACCACCGTGGCCGTGGTGGTGCTGACCAGGTACAAGGTCTGGTACACGCCGCTCTACATCGTGCTGGGTTCGGTGCTCTGGTACGCCATGTTCCGCTCCGGGGTGCACGCCACCATCGCCGGCGTGATCATGGGCCTGCTGGCTCCGGCCGGGGCGCTGCTGACGCCCGGTGAGGTGGCCCCCATCGACGTGGGGTCCCTGGATGCCGACGGCCTGAGAGCCGCCAAGTTCCGGATGAACGAGTCGGTCTCGGTGGCCGCACGCCTCCAGCACCGCCTCCATCCGATCACCGGGTTCGTGATCATCCCGGTCTTCGCCCTGGCCAACGCGGGGATCGAGCTCAGCGGAGACTCCCTGCGCGACGCGCTGGGTTCCGGAGTGACCGTCGGCGTGGTCCTCGGGCTGGTGGTCGGCAAGGTGGTGGGGGTCAGCCTGTTCACCCTCGGAGCGGTCCGACTCGGCATCTCGGCCCTCCCTGCGGGGGCCACCGTCCGGCACGTCATCGGGGTGGCGGCCATCGCCGGCATCGGGTTCACCGTGTCCCTGTTCGTGACCGGCCTGGCCTTCGACGACCTCGCCATGCAGGACGAGGCCAAGGTGGGGGTCCTCGTCGCCTCGGCGGTCGCCGCCCTGGTGGGCGTGGCCATCCTGCTGGGGGCACGGCCACCGGAACCGTCGACCGACGGGTCGCCTGACGGGTCGTCTGACGGGGCCACGGCACCGGAGTCCACCCATGGGTGACGCCCTGGTCATCGTGGAGTCCCCGGCCAAGGCCAAGACGATCGCCGGCTACCTCGGCGACGGCTTCGTGGTGGAGTCCTCCATCGGCCACGTCCGCGACCTGCCCATGCGGGCCTCGGACGTACCGGCGGCCTACAAGGGCGAGCCGTGGGCCAAGACGGGCGTCGACGTGGACAACGACTTCAAGCCGCTGTACGTCGTCAACGCCGACAAGAAGCAGCAGATGGCCCACATCAAGCGCCTGTTGAAGAAGGCCGACGTCCTGTACCTGGCCACCGATGAGGACCGTGAGGGGGAGGCCATTGCCTGGCACCTGCTGGAGGTCCTGAACCCCAAGGTGCCGGTCCACCGGATGGTGTTCCACGAGATCACCAAGGGCGCCATCACCGAGGCGCTGGGCAACACCCGGGAGCTGGACCGTCGGCTGGTCGACGCCCAGGAGACCCGCCGCATCCTGGACCGGCTCTACGGCTACGAGCTCTCGCCGGTGCTCTGGCGGATGATCGGCGCCGGGCTCTCGGCGGGACGGGTGCAGAGCGTGGCCACCCGGATGATCGTGGAGCGCGAACGCGAGCGCATGGCCTTCCGGTCCGCCGACTACTGGGACCTGGACTGCACCATGGCCACCCGTGGACCGGATGCCGCGGGTGCCGGTACGGGAATCGAGTTCACGGCCCGACTCCTGGAGGTCGACGGACGTCGGGTGGCCCTCGGTCGCGACTTCGGTGACGACGGTCGGCCGTCGCGCGACGACGTGCTGGTGCTGGACGAGACGTCGGCCGGGGCCATCCGCGACGACCTGGTGGGAGGGTCGGCCACCGTGGAGTCGGTTGAGCCCAAGCCGTACACGAGGCGGCCCTCGGCCCCGTTCACCACGTCGACCTTCCAGCAGGAGGCGGGGCGGCGCCTCAAGCTCTCGGCCTCGAGGGCCATGCACGCCGCCCAGGGCCTGTACCAGAAGGGCTACATCACCTACATGCGGACCGACAGCACCACGCTGTC
>CAYWBE010000179.1:0-3682 GCA_964456295.1 uncultured Candidatus Nemicrothrix sp. | reverse complement strand
CGACCTGATCCTGGCCGCCGTTCCCGAACGGGCCGATCCGCGTGACGCCCTCGTGGGCCGTCGGCTCGACGACCTCCCCGAGGGTGCCACGGTGGCCACCGGGTCGATCCGACGTCGGGCCCAGTTGGCCCACCGACGGCCCGATCTGGCCTTCGTGGGCCTGCGGGGCAACATCGGCACCCGGCTGGCCAGGCTCGAGGAGCGGGAGGGCTTCGCCGCCATCGTGATGGCCGCCGCCGCCCTGGACCGCCTGGGCCTGGCTCCCGACGTCGTGGACCGCCTGGATCCCGAGGTGCTGCTCCCCCAGGTCGGTCAGGGAGCCATCGCCGTGGAGTCCCGGATCGGGGACGTGGACGTGATCGGGTGCCTCGCCGACATCGACGATCCGGTGGCCCACCGGATGGTGGCCGCCGAGCGGGCCTTCCTCGGCGAGCTGGGTGCCGGCTGTGACCTGCCGGTGGCCGCCCACGCCGTACCGGGCGACGGTCCCGACGGCGACCTGTGCCTGACCGGTTCGGTGTCGTCCATGGACGGCAGCGTCCTGCTGCTCGACGAACGCGCCGGAACCGACGGGCCGGCACTGGGACGGGCGGTGGCCCGGCACCTCCTCGACGAACGGGGCGGGGCTGCCCTGCTGGGCCGGTGACCGGTTCGACCCCCCAGCCCCTGGTCGGTCGGACCGTGGTGGTGACCCGGGCCACCGACCAGGCCGGATCCCTGGCCGACGCCCTCCGCCACCGGGGGGCCGAGGTGGTGGAGCTTCCGGTGATCGCCATCGCCGAGCCGGCCGACGGTGGGGCGGCCCTGGCCGCGGCGTTGGACCGGGCCGTCGGTGGTGGGTACGAGTGGCTCGTGGTGACTTCGCCCAACGGGGCCCGCCGGGTGGCCGACGGGCTGGTCGGTCGATCGTTCCCGGGGAGGATCGCCGCCGTCGGCCCCAAGACCGCCCAACCACTGGTCGACGCCGGATTCGGCGTGGACCTGGTGCCCGCCCGGGCGGTGGCCGAGGGGCTGTTGGAGGACTTCCCGCCGCCGGAGGGCCCCGCTGCTGCTGGTGCGGTCCTGGTGGCCCGGGCCGAGACGGCCCGCGACGTCCTGCCCGACGGGCTGCGGGCCGCCGGTTGGGAGGTCGACGAGGTGGTGGCCTACCGCAACGTGGCACCCGACGTGGACCCGGCGGCGCTGACCGCCGCCCGGGGCGCCGACCTGGTGACCTTCACGTCGGAGTCGACGGTCCGTCGGTACACCGAGCTGGTCGGCGGCCTGCCGGTCCCGGCCGAGGCAGCGTGCATCGGCCCGATCAGCGCCGATGCGGCACGTGGGATCGGGTACCGGGTGGTGGAGGCCGATCCCCATTCGGTGGCCGGCCTGGTCGACGTCGTGGTGGGCTGGGCTGGCTGACGGGCCGGGCCCCCGGCCTCCGTAGGCTGGGGTCGTGGACCTCCCCGTCTCGCGGCCCCGCCGCCTGCGCCGCACGGCCGCCATGCGGCGTCTGGTCGCCGAGACCCGACTGTCGCCTGACGACCTGGTCGCTCCGCTGTTCGTCCGCGAGGGCATCGACGAGCCGCAGCCCGTGGCCTCCCTGCCCGGTGTGGTCCAGCACACCCGGGCCAGCCTCCGGGCCGAGGTGGCCGCCCTGCGCGACCTCGGCGTCCCCGGGGTGATCCTGTTCGGCGTGCCCCAGCGAAAGGACGCCGTGGGGTCCGAGGCCTGGAACCCCGACGGCATCGTCCAGGTGGCCCTGCGGGACCTGCGCGACGAGGTGGGCGACGATCTGGTCCTCATGGCCGACCTGTGCGTCGACGAGTACACCGACCACGGTCACTGCGGCGTGCTGGACGGACACGGGTCGGTCGACAACGACGCCACCCTCGAGTTGTACGCCCGGGCCGCCGTGGCCCAGGCCGACGCCGGCGCGGCGGTCACCGCCCCGTCGGGGATGATGGACGGCCAGGTGGCGGCCATCCGCACCGCCCTGGACGACGCCGGCCACCAGCAGACGGCCATCCTGGCCTACGCCGCCAAGTACGCCTCGGCGCTCTACGGACCGTTCCGCGACGCCGTCGACGTGGAGATCGCCGACGGGGGCGACCGGAAGGGCTACCAGCAGGACCCACCCAACGCCCGCGAGGCCATGGTCGAGGTGCTGGGCGACGTCGAACAGGGTGCCGACATGGTGATGGTCAAGCCGGCGCTGGCCTACCTCGACGTGATCGCCGAGGCCCGGGCCACCGTGGACGTTCCGGTGGCCGCGTACCACGTCAGTGGCGAGTACGCGATGGTGCAGGCCGCGGCGGCCAACGGCTGGTTGGACGGCGACGCCGTGGGGATGGAGCACCTGGTGTCCATCCGGCGGGCCGGTGCCGACTTCATCCTGACCTACCTGGCCCGACGGGCCGCCGAACTCCTCGGCAGTTGAGGAGGACCGATGGGCGCCAACCTCGACCTGTTTGACCGCGCCCGACGGGTCATCCCCGGTGGGGTGAACTCGCCGGTCCGGGCCTTCGGGTCGGTCGGCGGCACGCCCTACTTCGTGGACCGGGCCGAGGGCCCGTACGTGTGGGACGCCGAGGGCCGCCGGTACATCGACTACGTCCAGTCCTACGGCCCGGGCATCCTGGGCCATGCCCATCCTGCGGTCCTGGAGGCCGTCAGCCGGGCGGCGTCGGCCGGGACCTCCTACGGCGCCCCCACCGAGGCCGAGGTCGTGCTGGCCGAGATGGTCGTCGATCGGATCGCCGGCCTGGAGTCGGTCCGCTTCGTGTCCTCGGGAACCGAGGCCACCATGTCGGCCATCCGCCTGGCCCGCGGAGCCACCGGTCGGCCGGGCATCGTGAAGTTCGCCGGCTGCTACCACGGCCACGCCGACGCCCTGCTGGCCGCCGGTGGAAGCGGGGTGGCCAACCAGGGCCTGTCGGGTTGCGACGGCGTGACCGACGGTGCGGTGGCCGACACGACCGTCGCCCCCTACAACGTGGTGCCGACCCTCGACGACACCGTCGCCGCGGTGATCGTGGAACCGGTGGCCGCCAACATGGGACTGGTCGCCCCGGCCGACGGCTTCCTCGAGGGCCTGCGCGCCGCCTGCGACGCGGCGGGCGCCCTGCTGATCTTCGACGAGGTCATCACCGGGTTCCGTCTGGCCCGCGGTGGTGCCGCCGAACGGTTCGGGGTCACCCCGGACCTCTGGTGCTTCGGCAAGGTCATCGGCGGGGGACTACCGGTGGGCGCCTTCGGTGGCCGGTGGGACGTCATGGAGCACCTCGCCCCGCTGGGCGGCGTGTACCAGGGCGGCACGCTGTCGGGGAACCCGCTGGCCATGGCGGCCGGCCGGACCACCCTCGAACTGCTCGACGACGGCGCCTTCGACCGTCTGGAGGCCACGGCCACCCGCCTGGCCGACGGGCTGGCCGCGGCGTTCGCCGACGCCGGCCTGGCCGCGGTGCTGCCCCGGGTCGGGTCACTGCTCGGCGTGTACTTCGGCGGGGTTCCGCCGATCGACTTCGACGAGGCGAAGGTGCTGGCCGACAACGGCCTGTACCCGAAGGTGTTCCATGCCCTGCTGGACCGGGGCGTGGCCCTGGCCCCCGGGGCCTACGAGGCGTTGTTCCCGAGCCTCGCCCACGGTGACGAGGTGGTCGACGAGACCATCGGGCTGGCGGCCGACGCAGCCGCCGCCGTC
>CAYWBE010000178.1:0-3769 GCA_964456295.1 uncultured Candidatus Nemicrothrix sp. | reverse complement strand
GAATCCGACGACCAGCCGCTCTACGGCACCGGGGTCAACCCGCTGCCGTGGCGTGGGGTCGACGCCTAGGAAGAAGGGAAGACAGCCCATGGGGAAGCGACCCCCGAAGTACTCGGCAGGCGCGCTGATCAAGCACGGCCTGACCCGGGGTGACTGGCCACGGATGTGGCGCCGACCGGAGATGCGATCGTCGTACGACGTGGTCATCATCGGTGGCGGCCTCCACGGCCTGGCCACCGCCTACTACCTGGCCGAGAACCACGGCATCACCAACGTCGCCGTGGTCGACAAGGGCTACATCGGTGGCGGCGGCTCGGGCCGCAACACGGCCATCGTCCGGTCCAACTACCTCACGCCGGAGGGCGTGGCCTTCTACGACCGGTCACTTGACCTGTACAACACGATGGCCACCGACCTGAACCTGAACGTCATGTTCTCCAAGCGGGGCCACCTCACGCTGGCCCACACCGACTCGGCGCTGCGGACCATGCACTGGCGGGCCGAGGTCAACAAGCTGCAGGGCATCGACTCCAGCGTGATCGACGCCCAGGAGGTCAAGAAGCAGGCCCCCAGCCTGGACATCTCCCAGGACACCCGGTACCCGATCCTGGGTGCACTGCACCATCCCCCGGGCGGCATCGTCCGCCACGACGCCGTGGTGTGGGGTTACGCCCGTGGTGCCGACGTGCACGACGTCCACATCCTCCAGGAGACCGAGGTGCTCGACATCATGGTCGAGGGCGGCTCGGGCCCCGGCGGCAAGGGCGCCGGCGGCAAGGTCACCGGCGTCAAGACCAGCCGTGGCGACATCAGTGCCCCCATCGTCGTGAACTGCACGGCCGGTTGGGCGTCGCTGATCTCCAACATGGCCGGCGTGCCGCTGCCCATCACCACCCACCCGTTGCAGGCCGCGGTCACCGAGCCGTGCAAGGTGTTCCTGCCCACCGTGGTGGTGTCGGGCTCGCTACACGTCTACGTCAGCCAGACCGACCGCGGCGAGCTCGTGTTCGGTGCGTCGGTCGACCCGGTGGGTACCTACCGGGTCAACGGCACCCTCGAGTTCACCGAGGAACTGGCCGGACACGTGCTGGAGCTCATGCCGGGCATCTCCAAGATGCGCCTGCTGCGCCAGTGGTCGGGGCTTTGTGACATGACCCCGGACTACTCCCCCGTGATGGGCAACACGCCCGTCGAGGGCTACCTGGTCGACGTCGGCTGGGGTACCTACGGATTCAAGGCCGGCCCGGTGGCTGGCGAAACCCTGGCTGAGACGATCGCCACCGGCCGCAACGCGGACCTGATCGCAGCCTTCGGCATCGAGCGCTTCACCGAGGGAGACCTCGTCGGTGAAAAGGGCGCTGCGGCGGTGGGTCACTGATGATTGTCGTTCCCTGTCCCAACTGTGGTCCCCGGAACTCCGGCGACCTCCGACCGGCTGGAGAGGTCATCTCCCGCCCTGATCCCGCCACCTGCTCGCTGAGCGAGTGGCGTGAGTACCTGTACATGCGGCCCAACCCGGCCGGCTGGGTCACCGAGACCTGGTACTGCCGTGGGGGGTGCCGTCGGTACTTCACCATCGAGCGCAACACGGCCACCAACGAGATCCGTGGTCAGGAGGCGTCATGAGCAACCGACTTCCCGCACAGCCCGGCGAGGTGATCGACCGGTCCACGAGCCTGTCGTTCAGCTGGAACGGCAAGCAGATGACCGGCTTCGAGGGCGACACCATCGCCTCGGCCATCGCCGCCAACGGCGTCGACGTGTTCGGCCGGTCCATGAAGTACCACCGCAAGCGCGGCATCATGACCGCCGACCACTGGGACCCGAACCTGTTCCTGCAGGTCGGTGACGAGCCCAACGTCCGGGCGGGCAGCCGCAAGCTGCAGGCCGGGATGGAGGTCTCCACCCAGAACGTCTGGCCGAGCCTGAAGTTCGACCTGGCGGCGTCCAACCAGTTGGTGGGCCGCTTCCTGTCGTCGGGCTTCTACTACAAGACCTTCATGCGTCCCCAGTTCCTGTGGCCGCTGTACCAGAAGGTCCTGCGGAAGTTCGCCCCGGGTGGCGAGATCCACTGGAAGACCAGCACGCACGGCGCCTACGACAAGCGGTACGTCCACCCGGACGTCCTGGTTGCCGGCGGCGGGCCGGCCGGCATGGGTGCGGCACTGGCCGCAGCCGACGCCGGCGCCTCGGTCCTCCTCGTCGAGCACTACACCGAGCTGGGTGGCCACCTCCGTTGGGGCGATGACGCCCAGCGGGCGGCGGCCGCCTCGTTGGCCGCGGCCTGTGAGGCGCACGCCAACATCGAGGTGCTGGTCGACTCGACGGTCACCGGTCGCTACGACCACAACTGGATCGCCATCAACCAGCGGAGCCACGACATCGCCCCCGAGCGTCTCGTCAAGGCCCGGGCCGGCGTGATGGTGGTGGCCCCCGGCCTCATCGAGCGTCCCTACGTGTTCGCCGGCAACGACACCCCCGGTGTCCTGCTGGCCGGCGCGGCCCGGCGCCTCATCAACCTCTTCGGCGTGAAGCCCGGCAACTCCGCCGTGGTGCTGACCGCCAACGAGGAGGGTGACGCAGCGGTCGCCGACCTGGAACGGGCCGGTGTGGAGATCGTCGCCGTGCTGGACGCCCGCCAGGGCGAGAGCATCGTGGCCGTCGAGGGTAGGGGCCGCGTGTCCAAGGTGCAGGTGAACGACGGACGGACGCTGAGCGCCGACACCGTCGTCACGGCCACCGGCTGGACGGCACCCACGTCGCTGCTGAACATGGCCGGCGACCGGCCGGTCTACGACGCGTCGGCCGCCCGGTACTTCTCGTCGGGTGACCTGCCCAGCAACATCCTGGCTACCGGCGGCATCGCCGGCGACGGGTCGACCGCCGAGTTGGAGGCCCACGGTCGGGCCACCGGCGAGCTGGCGGCCAACCGCTCGCTGCGCCGTCGCCACGACCGGGTCAGCCAGACGGCACGGGCCGGTGTACCGACGTGGGCCAGGCCCGAGGAGATGGCCGATGGCCGCACTCCCCTGGCCCGTGACCCGCACCCCGAGTGCTACCGCAGTTCCACCCACGGCATGGTCGACTTCTCCGAGGACGTCTCGTCCAAGGACCTCGTCCAGGCCTCCAAGGAGGGCTTCGACTCCATCGAGCTCATGAAGCGGTACACCACCGTGACCATGGGTCCGGCCCAGGGCAAGCTCGAGACGGTCAACGCCGCCTCGGTGCTGGCCGAGGCCAACGGGGTCGCCATGGCCGACATCGGGACCACCGTGTGGCGCCCGCCGTACTCGCCGATCTCGTTGGGCGCCCTGGCCGGGCGGATCCTCGAGCCGGTGCGTCGTTCGGCCCTGCAGGACTGGCATGAGGCGCACGGCGCGTCTCCGCTGCTGGCCGGACAGTGGGTACGTCCTGACCACTACGGCGACGCCATGGCCGAGGCCACCAACGTACGGACCAACGTCGGCCTGATCGACGTGACACCGTTGGGCAAGCTGGACCTCCGCGGTGCCGACGTGCCCAAGCTCCTGGAGCTGGTGTACGTCAACAAGTGGCAGAAGCTCGACATCGGTCGGGTGCGCTACGGCACGATGGTGGCCGAGGACGGCGTCGTCTCCGACGACGGCGTGACCGGCCGCCTGGGCGAGGACCACTGGCTCATGACGACCACGTCGTCGGGTGCCGGAGCCATCTGGGAGATGCTGGAGGACTGGCTGCAGACCTACCGTCCGGAGTGGGACGTGCACGTCACGGCCGTCACCGGCGGGCT